>CADAGW010000119.1 GCA_902787475.1 uncultured Eubacteriales bacterium | reverse complement strand
CGGGGCCCATGCCCGGCTGGGATACGGCGCGGGGCACTATTTCCGGGCCATGGAGGGGCTGGACGCGTCGGGTCTGGACGTGGTGTGCAACCTGTTCCCGGAGCAGGTGGACGGGGTGTACTCCACCGCCTTCAACGAATTCGACTGCGATTTTTCCCACTGGGGGCTGGCCAGGATGGCCTCCTCCGCCGCCCAGATCGACCCCAAAAAGGAGGGCCGGACCCTGTGCGAGGCCTTCGGGGCCTACGGCTGGGGCGAGGGGCTGAGAGTCATGAAGTGGATCACCGACCATCTGGCGGTGCAGGGGGTGAACATCATTACGCCCCACGCCTTCTCCCCCTCCCCCTTCCCGGATCCGGACTGTCCGCCCCACTTCTACGCCCGGGGGCAGAACCCCCAGTTCCGCCACTTCCCGGTGTGGAGCCGCTACGCCTGCCGGCTCCTGGGGCTGCTCACCGGGGCCAGGCACGTGTCCCCCGCGGCGGTGGTGTATCACGCCGAGGCGGAATGGGGCGGGGCCTGCCAGCCCTTTGAAAAGGCGGTGAAGGCACTGGCCCGGCGGCAGATCGACTGCGAGGTGCTGCCCATAGACCTGCTGGTAAAACCCGAAAGCCGGGCGGAAAACGGCGTGCTGTCGGCCGGGGGCCTCACCTTCCGGGCCCTGGTGGTGCCCTATTCCCAGTTTCTGCCTCCCGCCTTCGCGGAAAAGCTGGTGCAGTTCTGCCGGGACGGCCTTGCGGTATACTTTACCGAGGCCATGCCGGAGAGGGCCTACTTTGGCGGAGAGATCCATCTGCCCGAAGCCCGGGCGGTGAAAACGGAGGAGCTGGCAAATGCGCTTCATGGCGCCGCGGACGTGGCGTGCGATCCCACCAGTCCCGATCTTCTCTATTCCCACTGGACAAAGGACGGAAAGGACATCTATTTCTTCGTGAACCAGTCCACCCGCAGCGCCGTGGACACCTGTATCACCTTCCACGACAGCCGGGCGGCGGCGGTGTACGACCCCATGAGCGGGCGGGCGGAGAGGCCGCGGCAGGATGAAAACCGGGTGCGGCTGGCCCTTGCCCCCTGGGAGAGCCGGGCGGTGGTGTTCGGCGAAAATACGGAGGGACTGCCGGAAGCGGAATATCCCCATGAGGAGACCCTGGCGGCGGAATTCAGCGACGGCTGGGCCATATCCATTGCTTCGTCGGCGGAATATCCCCACTTCACCCCCACCCCCTTCACCCGCACCGGGGACATGGCCAGGCCCGGATTCCTGCCGGATTTTTCCGGCACTCTGCGGTATGAAAGGACGTTCCCGCTGGAACAGGCCCGGGACATGACCCTGGACCTGGGCGACGCCTACGAGGCGGTGTCCGTGTGGGTCAACGGCATACCGGCCGGGGAGATGATCTGCCCGCCCTACCGGGTGCGCCTGGGGGCGGACATGCTCAGGGCCGGGGAGAACCGCCTGCGGATCGAGGTGACCAACACGCTGGTAAAGGCCCAGCACCGCAACCCCTTCGACCGGTATTTCCCTCAGGACCCCACGGGGCTGGTGGAGAGCGTGAAGCTGTATACGCGATAAAAAGGACGGATCGCTTCTGCGCCTGGCACATCGCAATGGCGCAGGATGCGATCCGTTCTCGACAGCCGGGGCGGAATGTGGTATACTGTACCCATCAACGCGAAAGGTCGTGCGAGTATGATATACGAGTCCCTGCCCCTGTGCGGGGGCGGCAGGATGGTCCTGTACGCTCCCTCGCCCCTCTCCGAGGTGGACGCGGAGAAAACCTTCCCCTGCGTGGTGCTCTGCCCCGGCGGGGCCTACGCCTATACCTCCGGGCGGGAGGCGGAGCCTTTGGCGCTCAAATTTCTGGCCCAGGGCATCGCCTGCGCCGTGGTGTATTATACCTGCCATCCGGGCGGACACTACCCTGTGTCCCTCCTGCAGGTGTGCGAGGGCATGAATATGCTCCTGGAGCGGGCGGGTGAGTGGCACATACAGCCGGATAACCTGTTCGTGATGGGCTTTTCCGCCGGGGGACACCTGGCGGCCAGCGTGGGCAACGAGTGGAACACGCCGGCGGTGACGGAAAAGCTGGGCAAAAGCGTCCGGCCCCGGGGCATGATCCTGTGCTACCCCGTGATCACCAGCGGGGAATTCGCCCACAAGGGGTCCTTTCAAAACCTGCTGGGCGACAGCTGGAGCGAGGAGGCGGCAGCGGAGCGCTCCCAGGAAAAGCTGGTCAACGCCGACACCCCGCCGGCCTTTTTGTGGCACACCTTTTCCGACCAGGCGGTGCCGGTGGAGAACAGCCTTATGATGGCCGCGGCCCTTCGCAGGCAGGGCATACCCTTTGAGATGCACATATACCCCCAGGGCCAGCACGGCCTGTCTTTGTGCGACGAGTTCGTGGGCTCCCCCGTGCCCCACAACGCCGGGTGGATCGACCTGTGCGTAAAGTGGATCATGGATACCTGCGCATAACAAATTAACCGTTCCGCTCTTTCCCGCGCCTGCGAGCGGGTGTATACTGTTGGCACTACAAAGGAGGTTGTCTCATGAAGAAGTTTATTTCTCTCCTGCTGGCCGCCCTGATCCTGGCCATCCCCTCCGCCCTGGCCACCGAGACCATGACCGTGTTCGCCGGTGAGACCTACACCATCGGCGTGCCCTCCACCTGGACCATCGGCGAGGACTCCGACCTGAACGCCTACATGCCCGACGGCGCGTCCAACTTCATCATCGCCACCGCCGAAAACAACGTGCACATCAGCGCCAAGGAAATCGAGGAGATGGGCTTTGACACCATGATGCAGAGCTACGTCGACCAGTACGGCGACGTGACCCGTGTGGATCTGCCCACCCCCGTGACCTACGGCAGCCACGAGTTCGCCCTGCTGGCCTTCAACATCACCTATTCCGGACTGCAGCTGTACATGGAGCAATATTTCACCTGCGTGGATACCACCATGTACATCTTCACCGTCACCTACCTGGACACCGCCGAGATCGAGAACGTGCACGCCATGCTCTCCACCTTCGCGGTGAACGGCGAGGAGGCCCAGGCCGTCCAGACCCAGCCCGTCAGCGACGAGCCCATCTACACCCTCTACACCGACGCCAGCGGATATTCCCTGACGTATCCGGACACCTGGTACCCCGCCGACGAAAACACCCTGGCCTTCGCCCAGGGCCTGATGAACAACAATTCCTTCGAGGGCATGGATATGGACGCCCTGCGCCAGTCCGTGGCCGCCGCCAAGGAATCCAACATGTTCATGATCTACGCCTCTGACTTCGCCTCCAACATGAACGTCATCGCCCAGTCCATGGGCATGGCCGCCGACGCCGACACCCTGTCCACCCTGATCCCCACCCTGATCAATCAGTACAAGGGTATGCTGGGCGACACTGTGCGGCAGACCAACGAGGGCAATACCGTGGTGACCTACGGCGGCAACACCTACGCCTGGGTGGGCCTGTACTACGAGCTCAACGGCGCTCCCATGCAGCTGGAGCAGTACATGATCTGCCCCACCGACACCCTGTACATCATCACCTACACCACCCAGAACGGCAACGAGACCTACCGGGCGGACGTGGAGGACATACTGGCCTCTTTCGCGGCTCCGTAACAAGGGGCTGATCCACCATACGGCAGCGCAAAGCTCCCTTCCCGCGAAAGCGGAAAGGGAGCTTGTTGTTTTGGATGATTGTGCCGCTAAAGCATGGAATCAAGGGGACGGATTGCTTCGTCGCTTCGCTCCTCGCAATCAACACGTGAAAAAACACATGACGATAAACGAAAAAAGATGTATACTAAGGGAGAGGCACGAGATCGATATCAATTGGCCACAGAGGTCGACTCGCAATCTGATATGCTCCCGAACTGAACCACGAATTGTCCGAAAGAAGAAAAGAGGACGTATAGCAATGTAGCTAAAGAGACGGGAGCACGCCATAATCACTGAAAGGGGAGAGAATGGGATGGAAGTGTATTATGAGCGATGCTGTGGGATCGATGTACACAAGAAAGTGATTGTTTGCTGCTTGCGCATCGGAAGCAAGAAGGAAACGAAAGACTTCGGTACATCAACGGAAGAGTTACGGCAGATGGCCCAGTGGCTGCAGGAAAGCGGCTGCCAGATCACGGCGATGGAAAGCACGGGATCATACTGGAAGCCGGTGTACAATGTGCTGGAGGTACTGGGGGTAGAAACGATAGTAGTCAACGCGTCGCACATGCGGAATGTGCCGGGGCGGAAGACAGACGCCAAAGACGCGGAATGGATAGCGGATCTGCTGCAGCACGGGCTGCTCAGAGCGAGCTATATTCCGGACCGTGCACAGAGAGAACTGCGGGAGGTGGCCCGATACCGCAAAAGTCTGGTGGAGGAACGGGCGAGGGAGATCAATCGTCTGGAAAAGACGCTGCAGGGAGCGAACATCAAGCTGTCCTCTGTGGTATCGGACATCACCGGGCGGACGAGCCGGAATCTGCTGGGAGCGCTGACCGGGAAAGGAATCAATGAGAAAAACATTGACGAATACCTGTGCGGCAGTCTCAAGGAGAAACGGGCGGAATTGCTGCAAGCATGCGACGGGTATATGAGCTTTTTGCAGAAGAAGCTGGTGAAAGCGATTCTGGACCATATAGACGACATGACGCAGCGGATCGCCGATATGGACGGCATTGTGCGGGGCGAGATGAAGGCCTATGAAGAGGCGATGGAGCAATTGGAGAAGCTCCCGGGCATTGCCAGTCGCAGTGCCCAGGTCATTCTTTCCGAGATCGGTCTGGACATGGAGCGCTTCCCTACCGCCGCGCACCTTTGTGCCTGGGCAGGTCTTGCGCCCGGGAACAACGAAAGCGCCGCGAAACGATACAGCGGGAAGACCCGGAAAGGGAATCCCGCGCTGAAGACGACGCTGATACAGAGTGCGAAGGTGGCAAAGGGTACGAATGGGTCATTCTTCAAGGCGCAATTCGACCGCATCGCCGTCAGGCGGGGCAAGAACAGGGCTGTAGTGGCGGTTGCGCACAGCATGCTGATTGCGATCTACCACGTACTTAAGGACAAGGTGCCGTTTAAAGACTTGGGGGAGAATTATTATCTCCAGTTCAATAAGGAACGGAAAATAAGTTATTACCTCGGTAAACTGAAAAAACTCGGTTGGCAGAGTCCGATGCCTGCCTGACTTGATATACCACATACCCACAAGGTCTGCCCCCTAGCTTTGCTATGCCTTCTTTCGTGGGTTTTCATAACAATGACATGGAGAGAATTGGAGGGGGCTTTTTTCTATTGATTGGGATGCCCGCAGTATAACGACAGGAACGAATCTCAATCAATAATCTGTCCCCGCCCGAAGGGCGGAAAATGGGATTCCAAAGGGTCTTGACCCTTTGGCGCAGGTCTGGGCGCGCGGAGCGCCCAGCGTCTCCCCTCCCCTATTCCGGTAATTTGAGGTCGTACAGCTCGGAGAAATCCCAGGTCTTGTCGGTGGTGCGCCAGCCGGGGAGGGTGCGGATCCAGGCGGTATGGAGGGCGCTGAATATATTGGCATGGATGTTGGGGTTTGAGGCTTCGAGGGTGCGGAGCAGAGCCTTGATCTCCTGGCGCTTGGAGGCGCCGGCGCCGTCGTGGTCGGCGTTCTGCTCTGTGAAGCGGCAGGCGCACTGTATAAAGCGAAGGCCGTTGTCGTCCCGCCAGGCCTCTATGTCCCGCTCCCGGATCATGTACAGGGGCCGTATCAGCTCCATGCCGGGAAAGTGGGCGGAGCGGAGCATGGGCGGCATGGCCTGCAGCTGGGAGCCGTAGAACATGCCCATGAGGGTGGTCTCCACCACGTCGTCCAGGTGATGGCCCAGGGCGATCTTGTTGCAGCCCATGTCCCTGGCCCGGCTGTAGAGGTGCCCCCGGCGCATGCGGGCACACAGATAGCAGGGGTTTTTCTCCGTTTTGTCGGCCACCTGAAAGATGTCCGTCCGGAAATAGTCCAGCGGGATGCCCAGATGAGCGGCGTTTTCCTCGATCCGGCGGCGGTTTTCCGGATTGTAGCCCGGATCCATACACAAAAACACCGTCTCAAAGGGCACGTCGCTGTGCCGCTGGAGAAGCTGGATCAGCTTTGCCATCAGCATGGAATCCTTCCCGCCGGAGATGCACACCGCGATGCGGTCGCCCTCCTGAATGAGCTGATAGGTTTTGACCGCCGTGACAAAGGGATGCCACAGCTCGTCCCGATATTTTTTGGTGATGCTGCGCTCGATGAGCTGCTGTTCGGTAAGCTGTCTCGCC
>CADAGW010000118.1 GCA_902787475.1 uncultured Eubacteriales bacterium | reverse complement strand
CCGCATCGTCCGAGGGATGCGATGGATCCGGATGCAGGGATTGGAAAAGGATCGGCTGTCGCATCATTGAACAGCCGATCCTTTATCATGTCAGATCATTCGATAGTGCAGCGTCACGATTCAGGACCGCTGAACAATCAGATCACTGCAGCAGCATCGCGATCTGCGCCTGAGCGTCAGCGCAGATGGTGGCGATATCGTCCTCGGTCATAGTGACGCGGGCCAGAACCTGCCGGTTGATGATCTCCCAGACGGCGGAATCGTTCTTGCTGAAGACAGCCAGACCGGAATACGTGCCGTTCTTCAGAGCTTCCATTTCCATCATGAGTACCGGATCATCGGCGTAGTTGGACTCGTCGTCGATGATGCTCTTCAGCGGCGGGCACACAGACTCGGTCAGCCAAATCTTTTCGTTCTTCTCGGCCAGGCACTCGCGCAGCACGTCGAAGGCGGCTTCCTTGTTGGCGCTGGAAGAAGAGACGGACAGGTAGATGGTGCCGACCAGGCAGTTGCCGGCCTTGCCGTCACGGGTGGGCAGCTGAGCCACGCCCCAGTTCAGGCCATTGGAGGTCGCGGCGGCAGCGCGCCAGGAACCGTCCACCGCGAAAGCGATGGTGCCAGCGTTGAAGGCGTTCCACAGCGGATCTTCCTCGCTGTTGTTGCCCAGGCCTTCGGGGAAGTTGCGGTTCATCTCGCGGATGAACTGCAGGGTAGCCTGCAGGTCGGGATCGCTCAGATTGTCCTTGCCGTCCACGGCGAAGTCGGTGCCGCACTGACGGAAGAACGGGGTCGCGCGCAGGGAGCCGCCGGCATGCGGGAAGGACGGAATGCCGCCGCCGTAGAACTCGCCGTTGCCCGCCGCGGTGATGGCGTCGGACATTTCCTTCCACTCATCCCAGGTGGTGGGAGGCGTCTCGGGATCCAGACCGGCCGCAGCCATCAGATCCTTATTGTAGAAGAGCAGGAAGATGGAGGACTTGACGCCCACGCCAACGGGCGTGCCTTCGGGATCGAACAGGAGGAAGGTGGGATTGACCAAGTCCACGATGTCCTCAGGCAGGGGCTCGAGCAGTCCCTCGGCGGCATAGGTCGGCATGAAGGTCTCGCCGGCCAGGATGTCCGGAGCCATGCCCGCGGCGATCAGGGAACGCTGCTTCTGATCCAGGGACTCAGCCCAGCCCCAGTCCACGTATTCCATCTCATACTCGGGATAGTCCGCGGCCATGCCCTCGTTGATGAGCATATGCCATTTCTCTTCCGCGCCGCGATCGGCCTCGTCCTTGGCCATCGTCGCGTCGATCCTCTCCTGGGTGTAACCGGTCATAGGAGCCACCAGATGGATGCCCTCGGCAGCCGCCACGCCGATCGTCAGCAACATCACCAGCAGAAACGCAAGAACCTTCTTCATGGTATCTCCTTTCTTCGGGTTCCTATTCGTCTATCATGGAACCCATGTAATTTTTTAGCGCAGTTCTACCGATTTGTCAACAAAAAATGTCCTTTTTTTCATTTGAATCGCTCTGTTTCTTGACATATTTCTGCTACGCAGGTTGCGCAAGCGCCAAAAAATTATCCTGCAGACAACAATTCGTGTTTCCCGAATGCGCCTGGCCTCCCTTGCGTCAGGCCTTGGACAGGAACCTGTCCACCACCTGCTGCCTGTACTCCTTGGACAGCGACGCAAAGAACGCCGAATACCCCGTCACGCGCACCACCAGGTCCGGTGGGTGGAGGGATCCTCGTGGGCCTCCAGCAGCGTCTGCTTGGACAGACAGTTCAGATTGATCAGCGTGCCGCCCATCTGATTATGCGTCAGTATCAGGGCCATCAGGGCGTCCACGCCGCCCTCCCTCTCCAGCATGTCGGTGTCGATATCCAAATGCAGCGGCGAGGAATTGCCGTACCCCGGCTGCACCAGCGCCACCGCCGTGGCCTTCAGGGACGGCGAGAAGGTATTGTAGGAACGGGCGAAACCCGGGTCAGGCTCGTTGGAGTGGCATATGGGGTCGCCGAAGAACCGCCCGTTGGGCGTGGCGGCCAGGTTTTTGCCATGCAGATACACGTCCCCGTGGGAGAACATGCCCGGCGTAATGGGGATATGGTGCTTGGGCGTGCCCCCGTTCTTGCAGGCCGCCACGAAAGTGTCCCGGATGCGCACGGCCCACTTGTCCGCCAGGGAATTGGGCGCGCCGAACCGCTCGATGTTCTTCATCATCAGCCGGATGGGCTCCGCGCCCTCCCAGTTGGTGTCCAGCGCCCTGTACATGTCGTCCCAGGTCAGGCGCTTCTCGTTGACCACCCGCTTTTCGATGGCCGCGAAGGAATCCGCCACCGTGGTCAGCCCGATGCCGTCTATATTCAGATCCATGATGTCCACGCCGCCGTGGGAGCTGTCCAGTCCCCTCTCCACGCACCCGTGCATGAACAGATCCAATATCAGCTCCGGGCAGTTCTTGTATTTCAGCTCGTAGTGCAGATCGTAGCCCCTCTTGATGCTGTCCACGATGATCCCCGTATGATACGCGAACCGCTCGTACAGCCGTTCAAGGGACCTCTCGCCCTCCCTCAGGTCGTCCAGGGCATGCTTGAAGGCGTAGGCCAGATTGGCCCGGGTGACGTCCTGCAGGGCGTACTCATAGCCCGGTATCACGCACCAGTTGCACCCCACCTTCTTGCGCATCCGCCCCAGCTCCAGCGGGTACCCGTTCCGGGCGAAGCCCTCGGATATCCCCGTGTTCAGCGAATAACACACGCCGGAACCGTCCTCCATGGTGTACTGAAGCGCCCGCCTGAGCAGTTCCCTGTCCATGCCGTCGTGCACCCGCAGCGCCAGGTTGCAGGGGATATTCAGCACGTGCATGGCCTCCAGTATCAGCCAGGAGATCCGGCTGGTCACGTCCCGGCTGCCGTCCGGCGTCAGGCCGCCGATCTGGGAATAGTGGGTGTCGTTGTAGAACAGCGACGCCACATACCACACCACCTCGTCGTCCGTCACCCGGCCCTCTTTTACGTCCTTCTCGTAATAGGGCCGCAGGGCCTCGTCCAGCTGATCCAGCGCGCCGCCGTTAAAATACACCCGGTCGATGCTCTGGAAATGGGCGATGAACTGGCAGGCCTCCCGAAGGGTCCTGGGCGGATTCTCGACGAGCCATTCGTTGGCCTCGGCGATGGCCTCATAATTGGCCTTCCGCTCCGGGTCCTTCTCGGCCTCCGCCCTCTTCCGGGCCTCCGCCGCCAGCCGCCCGATCCACTCCTGCATGCCCTCTATGATGGTCAGCTCCGCGTCGTAAAACGACGGATCGGCGGGGTTGTTGAAGGCCTTGTAATACTCCACCTTCTTTTTCAGCCCGCCCCATCCAAGCCTCAGGCCAATGGTGATGTCCGGCCCGCAGTGGTTCATGCCGCTCCATCCCGGGAAGGTGTTGTATTTTTTCCACACCTCCCGAAGCTCCTCCGGCACCAGATCAGGCTGAAACCCCATCTCCACAAACAGGCTCAGCTGCCCATACCAGGCCCCCGCCAACGCGCTGGCGGGATTGATATAGGCCGGTATGGCCCGCATATAGGCGTTTAGCGCCCGGCTGATGTCCCTGGGCCCGTTCACCAGTCCGTCCTCTCTCTCCGCCTTGTAGCTGAACTCAAAGTCGGGATCGTAGATGAAGCCGTGATCGTCCATGTCGTACTTCTTGAAGTGGTCGATCTTGATCCGGTTATACTCCATCTTGTCCTCGTGCAGCTGCTTTATCCGCCGGATCATTCGCTCGTCCGTCATGATGGTGGTCTTCATAAATGCGCTCCTTTCCCTTCCGGTGCTCTCTCTTTTCGCGTCCAAATCACGTCATCGGGAAAACGGCTCCCCCGCTTCGTACTCGATGATACCAGCGAAGCGCCTCTGTCATTGTGAGGAGGTCAAAGACCGACGAAGCAATCCGTCCCCCAACGCTCATTCCCCAAATCCCATCCCGTCAGCTGTGGCTGGCGGGCAGTCCCCTGGCCAAAAACGGCGCGGTCAGCGCGTCCATTTTTTCTTTGTCCGGCACGGCGAAATCCGTCACGCCCTCCATTCCCAACAGGGTCCTCTTTCCCCCGCCCAGCCGGTGATAGGGCAAAAGCTCCACCTTCTCCACGGGCTTTCCCTCCAGCCAGGCGGCGATCAGGAACATCTGGTCGTCGTTGGCCCCGGGCACGCAGGGCACCCGCACCCACACCCGGCGGCCCGCCGCCAACAGCTTTTCCAGGTTCTCAAGGATCAGCCGGTTGTCCGCCCCGGTCAGTCTTTTGTGGACCTCCGGATCCATGGCCTTGATGTCATACAGATACAGGTCGGCCGCGTCCCCGATCCTCTCAAACCGCTCATAGGGCACGCAGCCCGCCGTGTCGACGGCCACCGGTATGCCTTCCTCTTTGCACATCCGGCAGACGGTTTCCAGAAAATCGATCTGCAGCATGCACTCCCCGCCGGAGAAGGTCACTCCTCCCCCGGACTGCCGGAAATAGGGCACGTCCGTCCGGATCTCCCGCATCAGCCGCTCCTCGTCCATCTGAGTGCCGCACAGGGTCAGCGCCCCGGCGAAGCACTCCTCGGCGCACCTCCCGCAGGCCGCGCACTTTTCCCTGTGGGCCGCCTGGCCCCCCTCATGGACGCCCCGGGGGCACACCTGGGCACACCGCCCGCAGCCTATACACAGCTCCCGATTGAATTCCAGCTGCGCCTTCCCCGACCAGGACTCCGGATTGTGGCACCACACGCACCGCAGATTACAGCCCTTCAAAAACACGGTGGTGCGGATCCCCGGCCCGTCCTGCGTGGAATACCGCTGAATGTTGAATACACACCCCTCCGCCAAATTCCTTCCTCCCCGCTGTCCCCTGATATTTCAGTCCCGGTCTTTCTGCCTCCAAAGGCGCCGCCCGAAGCGAGCGCCCCTTCTTCCCCTTTATACCACATTCCCGGCGCAAAATCCATACCCAAATTCGCCCCGCGCCGCATTTCTTGTGAAAAGGATCAAATATATCACATCCCAGCCCGCCTCACCAGCTCCGTCACCGCCAAAAACTTCTCATATTCCACCCCCGGCGGGCAGCTGTCCGAATTGGCCAGCACATACCTGGTACCCTTCATGTCCCGTAAAAGCGCCTCCGCGTCCTCCCTCACCGATTCCGCCGTGCCCCTTAAAAGCCGCACCGGCTCGATGCCGCCGATCAGGGCGATGCGCTCCGGCAGTATCTCTCTGGCCTCTTTAATGGACACATTCCCCGTGGGCGGCGGCGATATGCTCTCCACCGCGTCGATCTCGCTCTCCCCCATCAGGGGCAATAGATCCCGTATGTGCCCGCAGGCGTGGTGCACCAATATCTTTCCCGCCCCGTGGATCATGCGGCCCCACCCGTCCACCTCGGGCTTGGTATATTTCCGGAAGAAATCGGGGCTTATGTTGGTGGTGGAGCTGTCCTCCCAGAATATAAAGCCGTCCGCCTCCGAGTCCAAAGACATCTTCACCGTCTCGTCGTCCCTCTCCCGCATCACCGCCAGGCATTCCTCCACCGTCTCCTCCTCGTCGCACAGGGCATACGCCAGGTTCACCGTGCCCACCCAGTGCTCCACCATGCTCTGAAAGGCGGTCTTGGCGGCCGCGCCCACCGTGGGCAGGAGCAGGGCATCGTCCCCGAACTGCCTCATATCCTCCTCAAAGGCCTCCCGATGATCTTCAATCTCCATATGCTCGTATATATACTGAAGGATTCGGAAATCCTCCCCTTGGGCCACCGGGTGATCCACCAAAAACGTGGTGTCCCCGTCCTGGGAATACACATACCGCTCCGTCAGCGTGCCCACCGGCGTCTCATAGGAGCGGAACATTTCCTTCCCCACCCATTTGTCCCGGATCTCGCACTGGCGGTACACGCACCGGGTCAGCTGGTGAAACCCCCGCAAAAGGGGATCCGCCCCCATCTCTTTGAGATAGGCAAACTGCCCCCTGTCCCGCACGTCCTTTGGCATGCTCTCCCAATAATAGGCCAAAAATGGAGACCAGGGCGTCCTGTCGATCTCCCCGCCCCGTATGGCGCTCAGCAGTCTCTCCCGGCTTTTCATCCCCGCACACTCTCCCCGTTTCCTTTGCCGCCATTGTACCATACCTGCCCCGCCCCGTCAACCGGATTCCGTCCCCGATCCGCCCAAAAAGCCTTGACGGATCCCCCTTTCCGCCGTACACTGTATACATTTCTTTTGGCTCTTCACAAAATGGTGATGCAAATCAGGGACCACAAGGGAAAGACAATATCGAGCGGGAAAACAGCCGCGCAGGAGCTGGATGGGCTTCTGCGCGG
>CADAGW010000117.1 GCA_902787475.1 uncultured Eubacteriales bacterium | reverse complement strand
GCCGTCGGGCATCACGATCCTGCCGTTGATGATGGCTTTCATATTCTCGCACCGTCCATATATATAGTATACCCGCGCGGGGGCTGTCTCATGCCTTGAGCACCACGTTTTCCTGGCCGATGAGGGCCTCGATCTTGCCCCGGGGGAACTGGGGACTGACCCACATGTCCCTGGGGGCCAGGAGGATCTGCTTGTTGTCCAGGCGGTAGAAGGTGACCTGTATCGGTCCCGGCGAGGAGCGCAGATAGGGGAAAACCGCCTCCATCTCGATGTCGTTTTCCACCCTCAGGTACAGGTGCCGCTTTTCGGGGCCCGGATCCACGCCCACCGCGGCGGGAGCGGGCTCCCTCTGGGGCTGGGCCTCTTCCTCCTCCTCGCCGTCCCGGGGCAGTATGGCGCAGTCGGAGAGCATGAGCTTGGGGGCCTGATCCTCCCGGATGGACAGGCGGCC
Organism: uncultured Eubacteriales bacterium; assembly: GCA_902787475.1. Taxonomy (GTDB): domain Bacteria; phylum Bacillota; class Clostridia; order Christensenellales; family Aristaeellaceae; genus RUG13279. Next base: position 8,174 of record CADAGW010000117.1, on the reverse strand, counting down.
CGTGAACTTTCTGACCAGGTCCACGTCCAGCTCCATGCCGATCTTTTCATACACCCGGGGGAACACCAGCGCCTCCATGGAGCCGTAGAGGTCCTCGAAGGTGATAAAGGCCATCATGTCCCCCTTCTTGGTGGCCTTCAGCTTCTTTTCGGTGATGATGCCGCCCATGGTCACGGTGAGCCCGTCCAGGGCCACGCCCCTGTCCTCCCGCTCCTCGCACAGGGCGGTGAGCATGCGGGTGTTGTATTTGAACTTGCCCATGGCGTCCATGAAGTCGTCCAGGGGATGGCCGGTGATGTACACGCCGGTATATTCCTTTTCCATGGCCAGGCGCAGGCTGGCGGGGTATTCGTCCATGCGGGGCAGGGGCGGCGATGGGATCTCCGTGGCGGAGAGGATGTCTCCGAAGAGGCTCATCTGCCCCTCCACGGTGTCCTTTCTCCGCTTGATGGCGGAGTCCATGGCCTTTTCAAACACCAGCACCTTCTGGGACCGGCTGCCGGGCAGGCTGTCCAGGGCTCCCGCCCGGATCAGGCACTCGGCGGCCCGCTTGTTGACACTGTCGCTGACCCGGTCGCAGAAATCGTACACGTCGGCGAAGGGCTTCTGCCGGGCGATCTCCACGATGTGGGCGATGGCCGCGGAGCCCACGTTTTTGATGCCCCCCAGTCCGAAGCGGACGCACTTTTCCCCGTCCTTCATCTCCACGCTGAACTTTTCCGTGCTCCGGTTCACGTCCGGGGGCAGTACCTTCACGCCCCGGCGGCGCAGGTACTGTATGTAGAAGGCCACCTTGTCGGTATTGCCCATGAAGGTGTTCATCATGGCGGCCATAAATTCGATGGGATAGTGGCACTTAAGGTAGCCGGTCTGCACGGCCACCACGGCGTAGGCGGCGGCGTGGGACTTGTTGAAGGCGTAGCTGGAGAAGGCGGTCATCTCGTCGAACAGCTGCTCGGCCACCTCCTCGCTGACCCCCCGGCGGACAGCCCCGGGCACGGTGATCTGCCCGTCCGTCTCCTGGCCGTGGACAAACACCTGCCGTTCCTTCTGCATGACCTCGTGCTTTTTCTTGGCCATGGCCCGGCGCACCAGGTCGCTTCGGGCCAGGGAATAGCCCGCCAGATCCCGCACGATCTGCATCACCTGCTCCTGGTACACCATGCAGCCGTAGGTCACGTCCAGTATGGGCCGGAGCATGGGATGAAGGTATGTGACCTTGTCCGGGTTCTGCTTGCCGGCGATGTAGCGGGGTATGGACTCCATGGGGCCCGGGCGGTAAAGGGATATGGCGGCGATGATGTCCTCGAAGTTCCGGGGCTTCATGTTGGCGAGGAAGGAGCGCATGCCCGAGCCTTCCAGCTGGAACACGCCGTCTGTCTCCCCCTCGGAGATCATGTCGTATACCGCCTTGTCGTCCATGGGGATGGTGTCCTGGGTGAGGGACGGGCCGCCGCCCTGGCGGATCATGCGAAGGGTCTCGTCTATGACCGTGAGGGTGCGAAGGCCCAGAAAGTCCATTTTTAGCAGGCCCATGCCCTCCAGTATGCCCATGGGGAACTGGGTGGTAACCACGTCGTCGTTTTTCTGGAGGGGCACGTATTCATACACCGGCTTGTCGGTGATCAGCACGCCCGCGGCGTGGGTGGAGGTGTTGCGGGGCATGCCTTCAAGCTTGCGGGCGGTGTCGATCAGCTCCATCACCCGGCCGTCGTTTTCCATGGCCCGGCGAAGCTCCGGGTTCTGCTCTATGGCCTTGTCGAGGGTCATGTCCAGCGCGAAGGGGATCATCTTGGCGATGGCGTCCACCTCCTCTCATGCCCATGACCCTTCCCACGTCCCGCACCACGCCCTTGGCGGCCATGGTGCCGAAGGTGATGATCTGGGCCACGTGGTCGGAGCCGTATTTTCTCTCCACGTAGGCGATGACCTCGCCGCGCCTTTCGTAGTCGAAGTCTATGTCCAGGTCGGGCATGCTGACCCGCTCGGGGTTCAGGAAACGCTCAAAGAGCAGGGCATATTTGAGGGGGTCTATGGAGGTGATGCCCAGGGTATAGGCCACGATGGAGCCGGCGCCGCTGCCCCGGCCGGGGCCCACCAGGATGCCGTTGTCCCGGGCGTAGCCGATAAAGTCCTCTATGATGAGGAAATAGTCGGTAAAGCCCATGGAGTTGATGACGGACAGCTCGTAGTCCAGCCGCTCCTGGGCGTCGGGCCGGTTTGGCCCGTAGCGGCGCAGAAGCCCCGCCTGGCATTTGTCCCGGAGCATCTGGACGGTATCTCCCTCGGTGGGGAACACCGGCTTGTGTATGGTCTTGAAGTCGAACTCCACGTGGCAGCGCCTGGCGATCTCCTCGGTGCGGTCTATGGCGTCGCCAAAGGCCGGGAACAGGGCGCGCATCTCCGCCTCGCTCTTTACGTAGAACTCGTCGCTGCCCATCCGCATCCGTTTTTCGTCGTCCAGGGTCTTGCCGGTCTGTATGGCCATGAGCACCTCCTGGGTGGAGGCGTCCTCCCGGCGCAGATAGTGGCAGTCGTTGGTGACGGTCATGGGGATGTCCATGTCCCGGGCCAGCTCCACTAGCCCAGGCAGCACCCGCTTGTCGTCGTCCAGACCGTGATCCTGAAGCTCGATATAGAAATTGCCCCGGCCGAATATATCAAGGTACTTCTGGGCGATCTGCCGGGCGGCGTCCTTGCGGCCGTCCAGAAGGGCCTTGGGGATGTCGCCGGAGAGGCAGGCGGACATGGCGATGAGGCCCTCGTGGTATTGATCGAGGAGGGCGTAGTCCACCCTGGGCTTATAGTAAAACCCCCGGGTGAAGCTGTCCGACACCATGCGCATCAGGTTCATCCAGCCCCTCTGGTTTTCGCACAGGAGGATCAGGTGGCTGTATTCCCGGGCTGCGTAGGTCTTGTCGTCCATGTCCTGGCACACGTACACCTCGCAGCCGATCACCGGGTGGATCCCCGCGGCCACGGCGGCCTTGTAAAAATCCGCCGCGCCGTAGAGCACCCCGTGGTCGGTCACCGCGCAGGCGTCCATGCCCAGCTCCCTGACAAGGCCCATCAGTTCGTCAATGCGGCAGGCCCCGTCAAGCAGACTGTATTCCGTGTGCAAATGCAAATGGCAAAACATATACTCTCCGATCTATTCGATCACGAAATCGCAGGCCACGGAGCCGGAGCGCACCTCGTGCATCCTCTTTTTGATGGGCATGTGGGCCGGATGGGTCTGGTAAGCGTCAAAGGACGCCCGGTCCTGAAAGTCGCACACCAGGGCCAGGTCATAGGACCTCTCGCTGCCCAGTATGTCTCCCCCAGCGGAGAGGGCCAAAAGGCCTTCGACCTTACCCAGCATGGTGTAGAAGTTTTGGGCCAGCTGGGGGATCTCGCTTTTGTATTCGTCCTTGATTTTGAACAGCACGATGTGGCGGATCATGAATGTATCCTCCTGATGTTTTGCCTACATTATATCCCATTCCCCAAAGAAATGTCAACAGGCTCCTTCGCGGGGGCCAAAACGAGCCCATTCTTTACGATTTTTACCTTGTTTTTCTTGTATCCCGCGACGATGAGGGAGTATAATGATAGACATATCCACATAAAGGAGGGATCCCTGTGTCCGAACAAGTGCGGCAGATCGCAATGCGCATCAAAGAACTGCGCGAGCTCTCGGACTGCTCCGTTGCGGAGGTGGCCCAGGCCACCGAAGTGAGCGAGGAGGATTATCTGTCCTACGAAAGCGGGCATACCGATATCCCCATCGGCTTCCTCATCAAGATCTCCAATTTCTTCCACGTGGACAGCACCACCATATTGACCGGCGAAGCGCCCCGGCTCAGCGTGTGCGCCGTGACCCGGAAAAACATGGGCGTGGTGATCAACCGGAGTCACCACTATCACTATAAAAACCTGGCCTACAATTTCCATCCCAGAAAGATCGAGCCTCTGCTGGTGGAGGTGGCGCCCGGCGTCAACGCCGACATGCAGACCAACAGCCACGAGGGCCACGAATTCGACTATGTGCTCTCCGGGATCCTCCGCCTCAAGGTGGGCGACCGGCTCTATGAGCTGGAGCCCGGCGACAGCGCCTATTACGACTCCATCCATCCCCACGCCATGCAGGCGGCGACGGACGAGACCTGCACCTTTCTGGCGATGGTCATACCGTGACATGAGGAGGAAGGTATGCGCCTATTATCGAGATTTACCCGGGAGGATTATGACTCCCAAGAGGATTTTGAAAATCACTATCGCCTGAACATCCCGGAAAACTTTAATTTCGCCCGGGACGTGGTGGACGAATACGCCCGCATCGCCCCCATGCAGAGGGCCATGCTCTACGTAAACGACGCGGGCGAGGAAAAGACGTTCACCTTCCTGGACATTCGGCAGGGCTCCATTCGGGCGGCCAACGCGCTTCTCAAGCTGGGCATACGCCCCGGCGACCCGGTGCTGCTCATGCTCAAGCGCCGCTACGAATACTGGATGATCGCCCTGGGCCTTATGCGCATCGGGGCCATACAGATCCCCGCCACCCATCAGCTCCAGAAAAAGGACATCGTCTACCGCATACAGGCGTCCAGCGCCAAAATGGTGATCTGCGTGGGCGAGGACGAGACCTGCGCTCACGTGTCCGGCGCGGCGGCGGAATGCCCGGACCTCATCGGCGCGGCCTGCCTGGGCGGCAGGAGAGAGGGCTTCATCGACTTCGACGCCGAGATGGCGGCGGCCTCTCTGGACGAGCCCAACTATCCCTCCCCCGAGGGCATCATGCTGATGTACTTTACCTCCGGCACCACCGGATTCCCCAAGATGGTGGCTCACGACTTCAACTATCCCCTGGGGCACACCATCACCGGGGCCTTCTGGCACAACCTGGACGATACGTCCCTGCACCTCACCGTGGCGGACACCGGCTGGGCCAAGTGCGGCTGGGGCAAATTCTACGGCCAGTGGGTGGCCGGAGCCTGCCTGTTCGTGTACGACTTCGACCGGTTCCGCGCGGACAGGATGCTCTCCATGCTGGCTAAATACCGGGTCACCTCCTTCTGCGCCCCGCCCACCGTGTTCCGCTTCCTCATCAAGGAGGACTTCTCCAAATACGACCTGTCTGCCCTCAGGTGGGGCAACGTGGCGGGCGAGCCCCTCAATCCCGAGGTGTACAGCCAGTTCTACAAGGCCACGGGCGTCAAGCTCCGGGAGGGCTTTGGCCAGACCGAGGGCACTCCGTTCCTTCTGACCACCAAGTGGATGGAGCCCCATCCCGGCAGCGTGGGCGTGCCCTCGCCCCACTACCGCATCCGCCTGCTGGACGAGGACGGGCGGGACGTGGAGGCCGGCGAGGAGGGCGAGATCTGCGTGGATCTGAGCCAGGGCAAGCCCGCGGGCCTTCTGATGGGCTATTACCGGGATCCGGAGCACACCGCCGAGGCCTTTGCCGGCGGCGTGTACCACACGGGAGACATGGCCTGGCGGGACGAGGACGGCTACTACTGGTTCATCGGCCGGGCGGACGACGTGATCAAGTCCTCCGGCTACCGGATCGGCCCCTTCGAGGTGGAAAGCGCCCTTCTGGAGCACCCGGCAGTGCTGGAGTGCGCCATCATCGGCGTGCCCGACCCGGACCGGGGCCAGGTGGTCAAAGCCAGCGTGCTGCTGGCCAAGGGCTATACGCCCTCGGACGAGCTGCGCAAGGAGCTTCAGAACCACGTGAAAAAGGTCACGGCCCCCTATAAATACCCCCGTATCCTTGAATTTGTGGATGAGCTGCCCCGCACCTTCTCCGGCAAACTCCAGCGCAAAAAGCTGCGGGAGGAAAACGCGAAGCGCTGACATATGGGCGCCGGCAATAGCGGGCAGAGATTATTGGCAGGCCCAGCCTGCAGGGAGGAAATCATCATGGCGGATACGACCATCAAATCGCTGTATCGGGCAGACGAGCTGCCCCAGCGGGCCAGAGTCAGCGGCTGGGTCCGCACGGCCCGGGAAAGCAAGACCTTCGCCTTCATCGAGCTCAACGACGGCACCTTCTTTAAGAACCTGCAGGTGGTGGTGTCGGAGGAGAAGCTGCCGGATTATAAGGACATCATGCGCCGGGTGGGCGTGGGCGCGTCCATCTGCGCCGAGGGCGAGATCGTGGCCACCCCCGGCATGAAGCAGCCCTTCGAGCTGCACGCGGACGCCCTCGCCGTCATCGGCGACACCACGCCCGAATATCCCCTCCAGAAGAAGCGGCACTCCATAGAGTACCTGCGCACCATCGCGCATCTTCGGCCCCGCACCAATCTCTTCCAGTGCGTGTTCCGCATCCGCTCCATCGCCGCCCAGGCGGTGCACCGGTTCTTCCACGAGCGGGGATTCGTGTACGTGCACACCCCGCTGATCACCGGCTCCGACGCCGAGGGCGCGGGCGAGATGTTCCAGGTGACCACCCTGCCCATGGAAAAGGCGCCCATGAAGGACGACGGGAGCGTGGACTACGATCAGGACTTCTTCGGCAAGCCCGTGTCCCTCACCGTGTCCGGCCAGCTGAATGCGGAGATATTCGCCACCGCCTTCCGAAACGTCTACACCTTCGGTCCCACCTTCCGGGCGGAGATCAGCTATACCCCCCGCCACGCCGCCGAGTTCTGGATGATCGAGCCGGAGATCGCCTTTGCCGACCTTTCCGACGATCTGGAGCTTGAGCAGGACATGATCCAGTACATCATCCGCGCGGTGCTGGAGGAGGCCCCCGAGGAGCTGGCGTTCTTAAACGAATTCCGGGACAAGGGCCTGATCGAGCGGCTCAAGCACGTGGCCTATTCCGAATTTGCCCGTGTCAGCTACACCGACGCCATCGAGATCCTCAAAAACGCCGACGTGCAGTTTGAATACCCCGTGTCCTGGGGGTGCGACCTGCAGACCGAGCACGAAAGGTATCTGGCCGAGAAGCACTTCGGACGGCCCGTGTTCGTCACCGACTATCCCAAGGAGATCAAGGCCTTCTACATGCGCATGAACGACGACGGCAAGACCGTGGCCGCGGCGGATCTGCTGGTGCCCGGCGTGGGCGAGCTGTGCGGAGGCAGCCAGAGGGAGGAGCGGCTGGACGTGCTGGAGCGCCGCATCCAGGAGCTGGGCATGAAGAACGAGGACTACTGGTGGTATCTGGAGCTGCGCAAATACGGCACCGTGCCCCACGCCGGATTCGGCATGGGATTTGAGCGCATGGTGATGTATCTGACCGGCATCGAGAATATCCGGGACGCCATCCCCTTCCCCCGCACCACCCGCAACTGCGAATTCTGATCCCTGTCCTTTCCGCCCGCCGGCATATACTTCCCCGGCGGGCGTTTATGTGGACATGAATTCCCATACAGGAGGATCCCCATGTCGTGGAACGGCTTATTTGAAATGATACAGACCCAGGGCATGCGTCTGCTCTCCGGCATACTGGTGCTGGCGGCGGGCCTGTTCATGACCCACTGGGCCGTCAAGCTGCTGGACCGGAACCAGAAATACCTGAAGCTGGAGCCTACACTGAAGTGTTTTCTTCACAATCTCACCCGGTTCCTACTATATATATTGGTGATTCTCACCGCTGTGGCGGTCATGGGCATCCCCCTGACCAGCGTGGTGGCCATACTGGCCTCGGCGGGGGTGGCGGTGAGCCTGGCCCTGCAGGGGGTGCTGGGCAACTTCGTGGGCGGCGTGATGCTGCTGATCCTAAAGCCCATACGGGTGGGCGAATACGTGAAGATCGGCGACGCGGACGGCACGGTGGACACCATCGGCGTGTTCTACACGGAGCTCAACACCCCCGACAACCGGCACATCACCCTGCCCAACAGCAGCCTGACGGGCAGCGCCATTATCAACTTCTCCCGCCAGGGCACCCGGCGGCTGGACGTGGTGTTCTCCGTGTCCTATTCATCCGACATCGACCAGGTGCGAAGCGTGCTGATGGAGGTGGTGGAAAGGTGCGGGCGGTACCTCGCCGAGCCCGCCGCCCCGGCGGTGATCCTCACAGCCCTCTCCGGCAGCAGCATGGATTTCACCGTCCGACTTCACGTCAAGTCGTCTGACTACTGGGACGTGAACTTCTTCCTCATCGAGGAGGGCAAAAAGGCTCTGGACCGGGCGGGGATCGAGATCCCCTTCCCCCAGATGGATGTACACATGAAATG
>CADAGW010000116.1 GCA_902787475.1 uncultured Eubacteriales bacterium | reverse complement strand
GTTCCCTCATCCTTTCTTCATCCTCCATCGCTCTTCTCTTCCTCATACCCTCTGTTTCCCCCATGGCTTCCCCTGTCAGGGGAAGCTGTCTGCGAAGCAGACTGATGAGGTGTCACCCCTTGCACTCCTCTGATTTCCACAATCAGAAACGTTCTCCCGCTCATTCCGATAGCCGAAACGCCAAAGCGATCCGTCCCTTGACCCCTACCGAACCATGCATATTACCACCTCACTCCCCTGTCATTGCGAATCGCAAAGCGATGAAGCAATCCATCCCTGATTCCAATCAGTCAAACAGTACACCGCGTCACGTTCCTGTCATTGCGAGGCCGCAGGCCGAAGCAATCCGTCCCCCGTTCCCTCATCCTTTCTTCATCCTCCATCGCTCTTCTCTTCCTCATACCCTCTGTTTCCCCCATGGCTTCCCCTGCGAGGGGAAGCTGTCTGCGAAGCAGACTGATGAGGTACCCCCTCTCACCTCACCATTTCTCACAGCCAGAAGCGTTTCCCTCTCATGGCGAGAAGTGAATCGACAAAGCAACCCATCCCCCATTTTTCCTTTCCCGCAGGGACATATCCTCGCTTCTATTAAGCACCATATATGCGTCCATTAGCAGTATCCATCCCATTTTGCTTTGTGCATTGCACTACTATTTTTCCATACATACAATGCACATTTCATACAGTTCCCGATTCCAAACAGAATCCATTTCCACTTCTGTCAGCCGTATTTCCCGCTTCTAATAGGCACGACCCCTCTTCTCCCACAGCCGCAGCCCCGTATCATTCTCCGTCCACTCCCCGATCCTCCACCGCCGCCAGCGCGGCGTCCTTCACTTCTTGGGCCTCGTCCCACATGTTTTCTCCCATCCAATCCTTCAACCGTTCCCATGCTGCCTCCACCTCTTCCCGGGTGGCTTGAGCCTGTCCCATGGCAGCGTCCCGAATGGTCCCCCACGCCGCCCGGGCCTCCTGTGTCACATCCGCCTCGGCCAGCTTTTGCTCCAACGCCGCGACGTCTGCCGCCAGCCTGACCCACTGGGCCTTGGCAATCCCAGCCACGCTCTCTATGGCCTCTTCCGCCGCGTCTGCCTCATCGGCCTCGTCTATCTCATCAGCCTCGTCTATCTCATCAGCCTCGTCTGCCTCATCGGCCTCGTCTGCCTCATCGGCCTCATCGACCTGATCGACCTCGTCGACATCACCGGCTTCGTCCTCGTCGCCAGCCTCGTCCACCTGCCCGGCCTGGTCTATGTTGCCAGTCTCATCCACTTCGCCAGCCTCGTTCACCTCACCGGCTTCATCCACTTCACCGGCGTTTTCCGTCTCGTTGGCTTCCTGGCCTACCTCGTCCAGCCACTGCTTCACGGTCTCGGCGGCTTTGTCGATCTCTTCCTTGGTGTGGCTGCCGGCCTGGCTGGCGGCGTCCTTGAGCACCTCCCAGGCCTCTTTGACCTCCTGGGTCAGGCTGTCGGACTCCTCGGCGAAAAAGGCTTCCGCTTCCTCGATCCAGCCGGGCATCTGTTCCATCCACCCGTCAATGATCTCTCCCAGTCTGGCGGCCCGCTCCCCGGTCCACTGGGCGGCGTCGTTCAGCTTCGTTCCCATCCAATCCCCCGCGTCTGTCAGCTTTGCTCCCATCCAGTCCGCGGCGCTGCCCAGATATTCCCCCGCATTGTCAAAAAGGCTCTCCAAATAAACCCCAGCGCCGTTGAAAGCGTCCTCAAGATACGTTCCAGCGTTGTGATAAGCATCCTCCAGATAGGCTCCGGCGTTGTTATACGCGTCCTCCAGATACGTTCCGACACGCCCGGCGGCATCCTCCAGATACGATCCGGCGTTTTGGGCCGCTCCATCCAGGTATTCCCCGGCCTGCTGTCCGACCTCGTCCATCATGTCCAAAAACGCGCTCCACATCCGGGCCGCGCTGTCCGCAAAGGCGTCCGCCCTGCTCCCCAGCTGGCTTTGTTCTTCTTCCGCCGCCTCATTCGGGAGTGTAGCGTCTGTCCTGTTTTCCGACTGGCTTTGTTCTCCTTCCGCCGCCTCATTCAGGAGTGTGGCGTCTGACGCAGTCTCCGTCTGGCTTTCCTGCGCGGCGATATGTCTCTCCGTGATTTCAATCATTACGCTTTGCACAAAGGTCTTTTCTTCCGCCATGGCGCATGTGGTGAGCATCAGCGCCGTGATGATGGCCGCCATCTTCTTCATACCTGTTTTTTCCTTTCTTTTTGTTATATTTATCATACCGCGGTTCCATTTCATGCGTATTGTCCATTTGTTTACATTTGATGAACGGATTTCCCATATGAATTTGTTTTTTTCTTCCTTTTTCGGTGCTATAATGATGGAAAAAGGACGAAAACAGGCGCTTGATCGCCCCAGAAATATGTCTGTCATGAGGCCGACAACGATCATTATCAATCGGTAAATCACGGCGAATATTGGTTAATATTGCGTAAATCGCTGTGATATTGGGCTTGATCCACCGCTGTCATTGAAAGAAACATCCAGATTTTTACATGAAATGGGAGGCTATTATGGAAGCCAAGATGACCAAACAGGTTGTGATCCCCCTGAGCCGGTGCGACAGCACCATGCTCCTGAGCGTGCCGGCGTACTTTGAGGAGTTTATGGATATCGCCGCGGAGCACGCGGAGGCGCTGGGCGTGGGGGCGGCGGCCATGATGAAAAATGGACGATTTTGGTTAACGGCCAAGACGATGGTGCGATTTTTCAGGCGGCCGGGGTATGGGGAGAAGGTGGAGATATCCACCTGGCCGGAGGCGCCGGAGCGGTTTCGGTGCAACCGGGATTACGCCATGACCAAGGGAGACGAGGTATTGGCCCTGGGAAAGACCGAATGGGCGGTGATGAGCACCGCCACGGGACGGCTGGAGAATACAGAAAACATATATCCCGCAAGTATTTCTTTGTGCACGGAGCTGGCGTGCCCGGAGGCGTTTTCCAGGATCGAGGGGCCTTTTGAGGGGGAGCCGTTCGCCGTGCACAAGGTGGTGTCCACGGACATCGATCTGGGGGGACACATGAACAACGCGGCGTATGTGCGGGCCATCGCGGGGGCGTTTACGTGCAAGGAATGGAACGATATTTCCTTATCCCGTATGGAAGTGATCTATCGGGCCCCGTGCTTTGAGGGGAACGAATTGCAGTTCAGATCCTCCAAAAAGGAGGACGGGATGGAGATCAGCGCCACGCTGCCTGACGGGAAGCTGATATTGCTCTCGAGGCTGTATTTTTGAGCGAAAAGTACCCAATCGAGGGCCTTTAATGGGGTCTGCCTGAGGGCTTGAAGGGCAGGGTCGAGGCTGAAAATGGCCTGGCGCACGGTCGGCAAAATGCTTCTGTGAGAAGCATTCGCGGCGCAGAATCGGTATCTATGGGTACTAAAACGGGACGATTTGGGGACGATTTGGGGCCGTTTTTGGGCCAAAAAGGGACCAAAATGGGACGATTTCGGGCCAAAAATGGCCCGATTTTTTTGTGAAGAGAGATGAGTGAGATGGAGGCGGAGGAGCATGAGCGAATTTATGCGATGGAGACAGCACGCCGAGAGGGGGACCACCTCATCAGTCTGCTTCGCAGACAGCTTCCCCTCAAGGGGAAGCCATGGGACGGACGGGGGAAAGAGAAGAGTGAAGGGAGAAGAACGAAGAGTCAGGCGGAGGCGGACGGGCGGGGATCATTCAGACGGGTGGTAAGATTGCTGAAAACTGGGGACGGGGCTCGGATTGCTTCGGCCTGCGGCCTCGCAATGACAGGGATGGACGAAGAAACAATAGTACTTCTATTGCAGAGAATGATTACGGAGTAACGAAAGGGCGTCCAGTTGTTTTATTCCACCCGCCAAAGGCGGAAGATGGGTTTCCAAAGGGGCGCACGAAGCCGCCGCCCAGTGGGCGAAACGCGGCGAAGTAAGCCCAATGAGGCAAGGAGTTTTTGGATATACGGATTCCAAAAACGACTATGCCGAATTGAGGAGCCTGGCCCCTTTGGACGGGGTCTGGGGCCGGGGAGGCCCCAGCGCATCCCCTGGTTGGCGAGGAGCCCTCAGCGCCTCTCCCTGCATTTACGGTTGGCAGGGAGGCCCCAGCGCCTCCCTTCGGTATAAAAAGGATGCCGCGCAGCCCATATGCGCGGCACCCTTTTTTAGTTGCTTGTGAGCGAAGAGGTCAGATCTTACGATCAGCCCATAGCGGCCTGATAGGCAGCCCAAGCATCCTTGTAGATCTGCTCCCAATCGCGCAGGCCCATGCCTTCCAGCTCAGCCACGAAGGCCTCGTACTCGTCGATGGGACGGTCGCCAGAGATGAACTTGGCGATTTCGCCTTCGGCGTAGGTCTTGATGGTGGAGGTGTAGTCGCTCAGAGCCTCGGTCTCTTCCACGGTGTAGTAGGTGATGGCCGGGAAGCCGCTGGTCTCATAAGGAGTGACCCACTGATACATGGAACCACGGAACTGACCCTCGGTGGTGTGAATGTCGAACACCGGAGGATTGGTCAGGTATTCCATATAGTGCTCCACGTAGAAGTTGAAGTCCTCTTCAGAGGTCCAGCCAATACCACGGAGCTTCATGGCATCGTCACGGCCAGCGTAGATGCCCTCGGGAGCACCCACGGCACGAGAGGTAGCCACATGGCCGCCATTCAGACCGAAGGAAGCGAAGGGGCCGCCCTGGATGGAGTACTTGTAGTCGTAGTCGCCCTCGTAGGTGCCGTCCACCACTTCGGGAGTCTCGCCCTTCACGTTGGGCAGGCCATCAGCACGGAGGTTCTCATAGTCGATGTAGTACCTGGTGCCCTCGACGATGCCCAGGGTGTTGTTGTGGTAGCGGGGGCCGTCCCAGATCATCATGAAGCCGTAGTCGCTGTAGAAGAAGTCGGCCAGGCGGCAGATGAGCTCAGGATACTCGGTCTCGGCGCTGGCAGCGAAGCCGCCGTTGTCCCAGCAGTTGTACTCCAGCCACTGACGGGTATCGCTCCACTGAGAGGTCATAGGAGTCATGGACACCCAGTGAGACCAGTCTTCCTCATTGGGAGTCACGGTGAAGGGCACGAAGGGGTACACGCCCAGCTTGCCTTCAGACATCTTGGCGTTGACAGCGGTGCCGTCATCGGTGAAGAAGCTGTTGGACAGGATGCCGTCGGTGTACAGCTTGTTCATGATGGTCAGGTATTCCTTGAACAGAGGATCGCCCACGGGCAGGACGGCTTCGCCGTTGCGCACGGTGATCAGGGTGCCCTGGTTGCCGCTGCGGCCCAGGAAGCCCATGGCGTTCAGGATGTAGTAGCCGGGGTTCATGCTGTCGTTGGCGCCGCCCAGGGGGATGCAGTCGGGATCGGCTTCCTTCATGGCGTACAGCATGGCGATGAAGTCGTCCAGGGTGGCGGGGGGCTCAGTGACGCCCACGGCCTCCATACGGTTCAGATCCATGAAGATACGATCGGACTCGCCGTAGGGAGAGAAGTAGCCACGGTTGCCGGGCAGAGAGTAGATGCCGCCGTCAGCCGCAGTGGCGTTGGCCTTGAAGATGGGGAACTCTTCAAAAGCCAGGCACAGGTTGGGCATGAGCTCCTCGGTGATGTAGGGAGCGAAGTCGAGCAGGAGGTGCTCGCCAGCGCCGTAGTTCATCATGTCAGCGGTGGACAGGCCGATGCACAGGAGGATGTCCGGCAGGTCGCCAGAGGCGAACATCAGGCTCTTGCGCTCGGACAGGGCGGATTCCAGCACCTGGTCGATCTCGAACTTGACGCCGGTTTCCTTCTCCAGCCACTGCCAGAAATGGATGCTGTGAGGATCGGTGGGATAGGCATCGGGAGTATAGCACATGACCTTCAGGGTCACTTCCTCGCCATCTTCCACGAGAGGCCAGGAGTTACAGTCGGTCGCCATGAAGTCATAATCAGGATTGTACTGATACAGACCGTCGGTCGCGTAGGTCAGCTCGGCCATGGCGACACCGCTCATTGCCACGAGCATTGCCAGAGACAACACCAAGCAAAGCAGCTTCTTCATGAGGTTACCTCCTTCTTTTTTTCGCCGGCTCATGGGCAGCCGGTGGACAACCTATATTCAAACCGCGGGACGCGGTCTGAACCGATGGGAATGGGGATACGTTCCTGGCGGGAGGGAGGAGGGTGGAACCACCTCATCCGCCTCTCGCGAGGCACCTTCCCCTCAAGGGGAAGGCTTGGGGACGGGGGTACGGGGGACGGAGGACGGTTTATCCGTCCGTTCCTGTCGTGGGGTTGAGGACGGGGGACGGATTGCTTCGTCGCTTCGCTCCTCGCAATGACACTGGCAGGCGTTTATCCGTCCGTTCCTGTCAGTGGGTGAAGGGATCAAG
>CADAGW010000115.1 GCA_902787475.1 uncultured Eubacteriales bacterium | reverse complement strand
GATTCGTTCAACGCTATTTTACTGAAGGAGGACTAAACTATGAAAAAGTTATTAGCCATTATCGCCATCTTAGGTTCTTTTTCCCTTTCCTCCATTGCTCAGTCGCTCTTAAACCTCTCCAGCAACGGCCTGGTGGAATCCCTCCGCTTCAATTCTTCCTTCACGCCTGACAAAGCCACCAAGCTCAAATCGCTCATCCGGGCTCTGCTCTTTGCCAACAGCGTCCGGGAAAACAGCGTGCAGTTTTTCGTCTATTTCCACGACAGCGACAGAATCATAAGCTCAGAGGGCAGCCTGTGGCTGGATGAATTCACTGCCAAATATCACCTTGACGGCATAATCGATCTGGAGTCGTTCAAAAAAGACCGCTCCAAACTGATCGGCGTCTACCGCAGAGCCATGAGCTATAAGGCGGAGGAATACAACTATCGGGCCCTGGGCGATCTAGCCACCATGTATACCTACACCGCCAGCGGAACCACAGTGCTGGCTCTGTCCTTCGACCCGCATATCTACGATTCCATCGACAGCGTCATTGGCGCCATGAACGGACGATTCGCGGTGTGGGACAGCGCCACCGGCCAGGTGCTCTATTCCAGCGTGGAGGAGCTGAAGGATCAGAAGCTGAGCGGGGAAGAGAGGATCGTGGAAGCGCTGGGCGGCGAATCCGGCCTGTCCCGGGCGGAGTCCGGCCGCTTCGTCTGGTTCCTGAAGGAGGACGACGCCACCCGCACGGATCTCAGCTACCGCTTCACAACCTATATGATCATCCTCACCGCCGTGATTTTGACGATGATGGCGCTGTATTACCTCACCCTGGAAATGAACGTATTCCAGCCCCTTAAGCGGATCCTTAAGACCCTGCCCGCCCAGAACCAGCCCATGGGGATGTATGAGCAGATCGAGGAGGCCCTCCGCAAGCTGGCGCAAAAGGAAGAGGAGGAAGCGGTGCCCATAGAGAGCCGCATCGCGCCTTCCTACGAGGACAGGCTGTCCCGGAGCCTGCTGGGCGTGCGCCAGTTGGCCAGCGAGGGGCCGGACAGGAGCTATCTGTGCGCGGGCGTGGCGGCGGAAACGGAGGAGGAACGGCAGGCGGCCGTGGAAGCCATCGTGAATGAGACCGGCGGCAAGCTGCTCTGCGTCATCGACGGCTTTTCCATACTCTATCTGCCCGTGGACGATCCGGACGAGGAGCAAACGGTTCATGCCCTTGAAAACCTCAAGGGCCGGGTGGTAGTGGGCCTGTCCGCCAGCCACGCCTCCATCAGTGACGCCCCGGCGGCCTACCGCCAGACCGCGGACGTGTTCCGCATGCCCTGCTACGAGCTGCCCATCGTATACCGCGCCGGCAGGGATCCGGTGGAGGAGGTCATGGGTCTGCCCCTGGACGCCCGGGAGGCGGAAACGCTGCTCAGCGACATATTAAAAGGCAGTCTGGAATCTGCCCTGGCCTTTGTAAACGAGCTTCTGGACAAGACCGCCCACCGCTCCATAGACCGGAAGCGGTACGTGACCCGGTTCCTGCTGGATCTGCTGGAGCTGGCCCACAAGGGCGTGAAAAAGCCCCTCTACGACGCCCAGGAGATGCTGGACGCGGTGGGCGGCACGCTGGACTTCGAGGTGATGCGGGCCATCGTGATGGAGTGCTGCGAGAGCCTGACCCGCTTCTACGCCCCCGACGGCGACAGCCTGATCACCTTCATGACCGATTACGTGGAGGCCCATTATCAGGAAAACATCAACCTCCAGTCCGTGGCGGAGCTGTCCGGCTTCTCCTACGCCTATGTGTCCCACTATTTCAGCGAGAAAAAGGGCATGAGCTTTACGGATTACCTCAATTCCGTGAGGGTAAACAAGGCAAAGGAGCTGCTGGAGCACACCAGCATGCTGGCGGGCGACATATCCGAGCGCATAGGCTTTGGCTCCATCAATTCCTTCGCCCGCAACTTCCGCAAGTTCACCGGCACCACCCCCGACGCCTACCGCAAATCCGCCGCCCAGAGAAACGGCATCCAAAGCGAATAAAATCGGCCCGTGAGCGTCTCACTGCTCACGGGCGTTTTGCGGGTATGCCGTATGGTTTTTTCTTACATGTGCAGGAGAAGAGCGGCCCTTCGGTTGGAACAGAATGATGATCTCAACGGCGGTCTCGCCGTCCCCATGCCTTCTGCGTGCCAGGTAAACGCGTCCGTTCTCCTGGCAGCAGCGGGCGACCAGTAATAGACCTCGTTTTCATCGTGTATCCCGCGGAAGGACACGATGGGGCATCGTTTCGCGTACTCCGCCCCTTCAAGCCGGCGAAGGGTAACTGAGCCCCGCTCTTCATGTTGTGGCCGCGGATCGTCGCCCCGTCGTCCCGGGGCCAGAGCGGATCGGCCCCGTCGGCAAGGAGATCGCCGCCCTTGTCCCTTCTCCGGTAAAAAACGCGGCACAATCAGGCCGTCAGTGCCATGATCATTTGTACTCTTCCTCGTGGTCGTATTCTCCGTACTCACAGCCGATATGGGTGGCTTCCACCTCGTCCGCCAGCACAAGGCCGCCGTCCTTTTTGTCGTACAGCTTCACCGTGCCCCAGCCGTTGCCGCCGTTCCACAGCCGTCTGTGGCGCCTGGTGCCGTCCGGCGCTTCGTAATGGATCAGCAGCATGTCCTTTTTGAGGCAGTACACCTCCGTTTCCATCACGGCGTGTATGTTCTCCTGCCGCACATGCCATATCACCATCTCCTCCCGCTCCTCAAAGGAGAACGCGGTCCTGACCATCAGGTGGAGCTTTGAGAAGTTGAAATCATACTCCTTCCCCTCATAATAAAACGCGCCCAATAGACGCCTGTCCAGCGGCAGGAAATAGATCTTGGGCCTGCCGCCGCCGATGTCAAACACGCTGTCGGCAAGGGGCAGTCCCGTTTTTTTGCTGGTCAGGCAGTTGGAGGACAGCCAGACCCAGGGCGTGGTGAAATCCCTGCCCCAGTTCTTGTCCGCGTAGCCATAGCACCGCTCAGGCGATACCCTATAGCGTCTGCCGTTGAATGTCACCGTTCCGCTGAAGGCGCTCTTCATGCCCTCCGCGTGCCAGTACATGGCGAAGGCCTCCGCGTCCCGCAGGGGCTTGCTGGCTCCATAACCCACGTTGAAGGCGATCCGCTTATCGACGGTCAGATCCCAGCTCATCTCCCCCGCGCCGCACATCCATTCCGGATGGGCCGCCGCCTCCATAGGCGAAACGGTCACACTGCCGCGGAGCGCCGTCTCGCATGCCAGGCAGTCATCCGCCTGGATCCTATACGGCGCGTCCTCGTGCATGTCCACGTCCCGCCAGGCAAAAAAGCGGTGCAGCTGGCAGGCGTCCTCGCCCCAGGCGCCCGCCTTTACCATCAGGTAGGACGGCCGCTTGCCCGCCGCCTGGTTGGCGGGCAGCTGGCCCAGTACCGGCTCGTCCCCGCCCAGCGCCGGATTGCAGGCAAAGAATTCGATGAAAAACGGCTTGTCCTCCCCGGTCTCTTCGTCCTGCGCCGTGAAGGAATGCCACCACCAGTCGTAGCCGTGATGGGCCAGCGGCCCCCGCAGCATACAGGCGTCCCGGGCAATATCGTGCTGATTGAACATAAAAAGACGCGCTCCCTCCCGATCGTTCTGCCGCCTATTATACACCCCTCCCGCCGCAAAGGCAAACGAAATCACCCGGCCCGCGCCGCTTCACCCACATTCATGCAAATGTCGCATGGAAGGCGACCCGGTCCTTCCCATTTTGGTGTATGATATGACCATCAAAACGAAAGGATGATCTCAAATGAAAAAGGCAATCGTCATCATGGATGGAAGAGGCCCTGCCCGACCAGACCCATTATTCACACAGGAATCAGAAAGGACAGTGCATCAAAATGTTCAAATATTTTGCCATAAACGGGCTCGGCTTCAGCGTCCACTGTAAGCTCTACGCCAACGATATCCACGACACGGATCGGGTGATCCTCTTCGGCCACGGCTTCGGCGGGCACATGGACAATAAAGCCGCCGAGCGGTTCGCGGACCGCGTGCTCGCCAAGTATAAGCATGCGGCCGTGGTGACCTTCAACTGGCCCTGCCACGGGAACGACGCCCTGAAAAGGCTGAGGCTCCGGGACTGCGACGCCTACCTGAGCATCGTCACACAGTACATACAGAATACCCTTTCCGCCCGGGAGATATACGGTTTCGCCACCAGCTTCGGCGGCTATCTGTTCCTCAAATATATCTCCGAGCACGGAAGCCCCTTTGCCAAATTGGCCCTCCGCTGTCCGGTCATCGACATGTACGACATCCTCGTAGGCCGGATCATGACCGGGGAAAACAGGGAATCCCTGAAAAAGGGCAGGGACGCCATGGTGGGCTTTGACCGGAAGATCCGGGTCGATCCCCAGTTCGTCCAGGAAATACGCAGCCACCCCATGACCCGCACCGATTTCACGGAGCAGTCGGAGCGCATGCTGATCCTCCACGGCTCCCGGGATGAGATCGTACCCTTTCAGGCCGTCAAGACCTTTTCGGACGACAATCTCATCGAATTCGTGTCCGTAGAAGGCGCGGATCACCGTTTTCAGAATCCCGCCCACATGGAAACGGCCACCAAGGCCATACTGAACTTCTTCGAGCTGTGATCTCAGCCGATTCCGCACACGATTGCTGGCCCCGCCAGGCAAAAGGAGCCTTCGACCACCGGTGAGGTGGAAGAAGGCTCCTTTTTGCTTCAGACTCTATCCGCGGCAAGACCCGGATCGACGACAGGGATGTCATTCAGATCTGCTGAGGATCCCTCCGACAAGGTGACGGCCGTCTGCCAGTTTGTGGAGCAGTATGTGAAAAAGCATCTCCCCGAGCCGGGCATGAACGCCAACGACATAGCGGATCAGCTGCATTTGTCCTGCACGTATTTAAACCGGGTCTACCGCCAGCACACCGGCGAATCCATATCCGCCTACATCCTGGCCTGCCGCCTCAAAGAGGCGGTGCGCCTGTTCCAGGAGCAGCCCGCCCGGGCCATGGAGGACATACTGGACGAGGTGGGCTGGGAAAACAAAAAGTATTTCTACACCGTTTTCAAGCAGACCTACGGCATGACGCCATCTGAATACCGGCTTCAGGACAACATGCAGAAATGGAGAAAGAGCCATGACAGAGCGCTATGAGCCCACGTTCGAGTCCCTGCGGAAGCACTCTGTGCCGGACTGGTTCCGGGACGCCAAGCTGGGCTTCTGGAGCCATTGGGGCCTTGGGTCCGTACCCATGGCCGGAGACTGGTACGCCAGGAACATGTATCTTCAGGGATCGAGACAGTACCGGATCCACCTGCGCCGCTACGGCCACCCCTCCCATTTCGGCTATAAGGACCTGATCCCCCTGTGGAAGGCGGAACGGTTTGATCCCATGGCGCTGATGGAGCGGTATGTGGACGCCGGGGCCCGGTATTTTATGGCCCAGGCGGTGCACCACGACCATTTTTTCAATTATGACAGCCGCCTCCAGCCCCGGTTCAACAGCGTAAGGATGGGCCCGGGCAAGGACATATGCAGACTGTGGCAGGGCGCGGCCCGGGCCTTTCACCTGCCCTTCGGCGTCAGCGAGCATCTGGCGGGCACCTATACCTGGTACGCGCCAAACAAGGGATCCGACAGCACGGGGCCCTTCGCCGGCGTGCCCTACGACGGGCGGGATCCCGCCTATGAGGAGCTGTATACCGACGATTACGAGCACTACGACCCGTCCGACCCAGGGCGCATCGATCCCTGGATGACGGGAAACAGGCGCTGGCAGGAGCGGTGGCTCTCCCTGATCCGGGAGCTGACAGATCGGTTCCACCCGGACATGATGTACAGCGACAACCCCCTGGCCTTCCTATCGCCGGAGGCGCCCTACAGCCTGGAGGCCGTCTCCTGCGTGTACAACGACAGCATCCGCCGGCACGGAGAGAACCGGGCGGTGTACTGCATCAAGGAATCCCGGCGGGATCTGTATTCCGTGGGCATACGGGACGTGGAGCGGAGCCCGCTGGATCACATACTGGACACCCCCTGGCAGACGGACACCTGCGTGGGCGGCTGGTTTTACGACCTGGAGCAGGAGTATAAGACGCCGGAGCACGTGATCGAAATGCTGGTGGACATCGTCAGCAAAAACGGCTGTCTCATGCTCAACATCCCCCAGCGGCCCGACGGCGCCATCGACAGCGAATGCGGGTATCTGCTGGATCAGCTGTCCCACTACACCCACACCTGTGGGGAGGGCCTCTACGGCACCCGGCCCTATCGGGTGTACGGGGAGGGCCCCTCCTGCGTCACCATAGACGGCTTCCGGGAGGAGCGGATGAACTGGCAGGAAACGGACCTGCGGTTCACGCGGAAGGGGAA
>CADAGW010000114.1 GCA_902787475.1 uncultured Eubacteriales bacterium | reverse complement strand
TTTATCGAAAACCCCCGGGAGATGACGGGCAGGTGGAATGAGGCGTTCGCCGCGGACAGGCCCATGGAGCTTGAGGTGGGCTGCGGCAAGTGCGTATCCACCGCGGCCATGGCCAGGGACAACCCGGAGGTAAACTATCTGGCGGTGGACGAGAGCCGGACGATCCTGGGCATCGCCTGCCGGGACATAGGCGAAAGCGGGCTCATGGACAATCTGAGGCTCACCTGGTTCGACGTGATGCAGATATCACAGTTCATCGCCCCAAGCGATCATTTCCGGCGCGTACACATCAATTTCTGCAACCCCTGGACCCAGAAGAGCCGCCACCACAAGCGGCGGCTCACCCACACCAGGCAGCTGACGCAGTACAAGACCTTTTTGTGCGGGGAGAAGGAGATATGGTTTAAGACTGACGACGTGCCGCTGTTTACCGCCTCGATCGGATATTTTACGGAGGCGGGGTTTGAGATCGTGTACAGGACGGACGATCTGCACGCGTCGGGGTTTTCGCCCAATTACGTCAGCGAGCACGAGAGGATGTATACCCAGAAGGGCGTGCCCATACACTTTCTCATCGCGAAGGCCCCATAGGTATAAACCAGATCTATAACTCATAATAAAAAATGAATATTTGACAATATCCCATTCATCGTGTACAATGGGCAGCATCAACGAAAGGAGCGAACGAACATGAAAAAACTGATCGTATTGGTATTGGTGCTGGTATTTGCCCTGTCCGCCACGGCGCTGGCCGACAAAGTGACCATCGGTGTGCCGGACGACACCACCAACGAAGCCCGGGCCCTGCAGCTGCTGGCCTACAACGGCATCATAGAGCTGAAGGAAGGGGCGGGCGAGACCGCCACCAAGGCGGACGTGATCTCCGACACCGTGGACATCGTGGAGATCCAGGCGGACATGCTGGTGAACCAGCTGCCGGATCTTGACTACGCGGTGCTGAACCTGAATTTTGTGCTGGACGCCAAGGCGGCGGGCTTCCAGATCGCCGACGCGTTCCTGCTGGAGAGCGAGGAAGTGTATCTGCCCCGGGCCAACGTGATCGCCGTGCACGGCGACAACGTGGACGCGGATCTGACCAAGGCTTTGGTGGCGGCCTGCGAGAGCCAGCAGGTGGTGGACTTCATCAAGTCCGAATACGCCGGATCGGTGATCAGCACCGTGGCCGAGCCCACCGACGGATATGACGCCGACGTGGATTACGACGCCCTCAAGGGCTCCACCATCATCGTCAAGGAGATCCTGGCCCAGAAGGACATCACCCTGGACATCCAGGTGTTCACCGGATATACCGAGGAGAACCCGGTGGTGGACGCGGGCGACGCCTACGCCAACTATTTCCAGCATCAGCAGTATCTGGACGACTATGTGCGGGAGCTGGGCGGCAACGTGGTCAGCGTCGCGGCCATCCACACCGAGCCCATGGGCCTCTACGGCGGACGCCAGGCCGATCTGAGCGCGCTGGGGAAGTAATGGCAAACGACATATCGGACACGGGGCTTGATTCGCCCTGACGGATATGGTATAATCAAGGCACGCCGGTTTTTTCCGGCGTGTCCTTTGCGGTAAGGATACATTTTCCGGCGGGCTGGCCCGCGTGGGAGGATTGGCATGATCGAGATCCAAAACCTGTCCAAGAGCTTCGTCACCGCCGACGGGCCTGTGGACGCCCTCAAGCACGTGAGCCTGACCGTGCGGGACGGGGACATATACGGCATCATCGGCATGAGCGGCGCGGGCAAGAGTACGCTGGTGCGCTGCATCAACATGCTGGAAAGGCCCACGGAGGGCAGCGTGGTGCTGGACGGCGTGAATCTGGGGACGCTGAAGAAAAAGGAAATGCAGCAGGTGCGGCGGAAGGTCACCATGATCTTCCAGTCCTTTAACCTGTTGATGCAGAGGACCTGCCTTCAGAACATCATGTTCCCCCTGAAGCTGGCCCATGTCCCCCGCTCTCAGGCGGAAAAGCGGGCGCGGGAGCTTCTTGACATCGTGGGCCTTCCCGACAAGGCCAACGCCTATCCGGCCCAGCTCTCCGGCGGCCAGCAGCAGAGGGTGGCCATCGCCCGGGCCCTGGCCACGGAGCCCAAGGTGCTTCTGTGCGACGAGGCCACCAGCGCCCTGGATCCCAAGACCACCCACTCCATACTGGAGCTGATCCGGAAAATCAACCGGGACACGGGCATCACGGTGGTGGTCATCACCCACCAGATGAGCGTGGTGCAGGAGATATGCAACCGGGTGGCCATCCTGGAAAACGGCCAGGTGGTGGAGGAGGGCGACGTGAGCCAGGTGTTCTCCCGGCCCCAGGCCGCGGCCACGCGCGCCCTGGTGTTCCCGGACATGGCGGAGTCTGAAGGCCTGCTGGAGAACGGAAGCGGACAATTGGTGCGGGTGATATTCAACGGCTTCACCATCGCCAGCCAGCCCCTGATCGCCTCCATGGCCGTGGACTGCGGCATCATGGCGTCCATCATCAGCGCCTCCACCCGATCCGTGGGCGGGAAGGTGTATGGGTTTATGCTCCTTGAGATCCCCGGCGGGCCGGACGGGCTGGCCAAGGCGGTCAAGTATCTCTCCGCCCGGCCGGATATCACCGTGCAGGTGGAAGTGGAATACGGCGGAAGGGAGGCAAAGGCATGAATCAGTTCACCATGGCGTTTACCCCGGAGAAGCTGGAGGAGGCGTGGCACGTACTGCTCACCGAGTTCCCCATGGGACTGTGGGAGACGGTGTATGTGACCCTTCTGTCTACCTTCTTTGCCATCGTGGTGGGCATGCCTCTGGGGATACTGCTGGTCACTGGCGACGCGGACGGCATACGGCCCATGCCCAAGTGGCTGATGAAGGCGCTCAACGTGGTCATCAACTTCCTCCGCTCCGTGCCCTTTCTGATCCTCATCGTGATGGTCATCCCCCTGACCCGGGCCATTATTGGCACCTCCATAGGCTCTACGGCCTCCATCGTGCCGCTGGTGGTGGCGGCGTTCCCCTTCGTGGCGAGGCTCGTCGAGGGCTCGCTCAGGGAGCTCAATCCCAACATCATCGAGATGGCCCAGAGCATGGGCAGCAGCACCATGCAGATCATATTCCGGGTGATGCTCCCGGAGAGCCTGCCCTCCCTGATCAACAACTTCACCCTGGCCGTGACCACCATACTGGGCTACACCGCCATGAGCGGGGCCATGGGCGGCGGGGGTCTGGGCAAGATCGCCATCAACTACGGGTATTCAAGGTATAAATACGCCGTGCTGTATCTGGCGGTGATCGTGCTGGTGCTTTTGGTGCAGGTGTTTCAGTCCGTGGGCGGCAGGCTGGCGATCAAGCTGGACAAGCGGCTCAAAAAGACAGCGAAGTAAAATGGTCCCACTCTCCCCCGGCGGATGTGCCGGGGGATTTTTTGTCGGCGCATAGCTTCATTGAGCCGTCGGTCATGGCCAGGCGGAGAAGCTCCCCCTCCCCTGTCAGGCGCACCACCCGCATGGTATCGTCCACCGAGAGGATCAGGTGGAGGGTGCGGGGCGTAAGACGCGCGGCGGCGTCCAGGGCCGTGGCGGAAAGGGGCATGGCCAGAAGCCGCACGGGCAGAGCGCCCTCCCTTTCCATCTCCCGCCGCCTTTGGGCCAGGCTTAAAAGAGCCGCGCCGCCGCAGGAGGACGATTCGCCTTTTGCGCTTATGAGGATATAGACCGGGGCGAAGAGGAGGGTGATATTGACCCTTCCCCCCGCTGCCCCGGCGGCGAAGGCGATAAAGAGAAGCGCGGCGCAGATCCGGCCAGAGATCACCGCCCAGCGGACGGCCCGGGTCAGCCGCATGCGCCGGGCGAGAAGGGCCGAGAGGATCCTTCCCCCGTCCATGGGCAGGGCGGGGATCAGGTTAAAGAGCATCAGGGCCAGATTGGCATTGAGCCAGAGAGGGTTTTTCGTCAGCGTGGCGGCGCAGGCCAGAAGGAGATTGACCGCCGGGCCCGCTGCGGCCACGGCGCAGGCCTGAAGGGGGCGAAGCTGCCAGGCGCCAGACAGGTGGATGGCCCCGCCCAGGGGCGAGAGGGTGATCTTCGCCACCTCCGCCTTGACGATCCGTGCCGCCGCCAGGTGGCCCATCTCGTGGAGCAGGAGGGAGACGGACACCGCCGCCAGCCTCTCCCCCTCCCCCAGATACACCGCCAGCGCCGCCATGAGGGGCGTCAGCGGATGGACGCGGAGAATCACGTCTCTCCGCTTCATTGGAACTGTCCCGCGCGGAAATCGCCGGGGTCCGCCTCCTGGCCGTCCACCAGGAGCTGGAAAAACACGTAGTCCCCCGCGGCTTTGCCCATCTCCGCCCCGGAGAGGACGGCATCTCCGGGGGCAAGCTGGGTCTCGGACAGGTAGGCGTAGCGGGTCTGGGCCCCGCCCGCGTGGGACAGGGTCACGATCCACTGGCCGTTTACGCCCCGTTTGACCGATTCCACCGTGCCCGTGGCGGCGGAGCGCACCGTCTCCCCCGCCCGGCAGGAAAATTCGGTGTAGGGCCGCTGGGGCGAGAAGGCGGTCTCCACCGGCCCGCTGACGGGGGTAAGGTAGAGATCCTCCTCCCCCAGGTTCCAGAACACCAGCGCCGTTTCCGGAAACAGTTCCCGGACGAAGGCCAGCCGGGACAGGCTGCCCGCCACGTCCACCCGCATGGTCATGGCGCTTCTGGCGGCGTCCAGGGCCCGGCGGCTCCAGGGCGTATCCAACGCGGACAGGGCCATGGCCCCCAGCATCAGCGCGCAGCACAGGGCGGTGCGGATGAGCACCCGAACCCCGGCGGGGCGGCGGGCGCCGGGCCCGATCTTCTTTCTGGTCCTTTGCGGCCTTTGGGGCCTTCTTTGGGCGGTGTGCACTTCCAGTCTTTTTTCCTTTTCTTCCAATCCCATCCCCCCAGACGAGAAGAGTATATGAGGAAAATGGACCCCGGAACACGGAATCGTTCGACGGTGAGAGGAATGAACTGTGTCCAGCCGGGGGGTGAAAACCGTAGATTTCAGTGCGTTTTTTGTGACATTGACATTTTCTCTTTACAATGATGGCCGATTGTTTTATAATGGGCGTGACATCCATGAGGAGGGATGAGCGTATGCATCAATACAAAAACGCCAGCTACGGCGGGGAATCCGTGACGCTGGACAATGGTCTGATCCGTCTGGATATGCACAAAAGGATCTGCGGTTGGGGCTGGGGCGAGATATACACCCCGGACGGAAAGCTGATGGCGGTGCTGGATCACCTGGGCGAGATGCTGATGCGGGATCAGGAGATCCCCATGCGGCTGGAGGCGGAGGGCTATACCCGAGAGGATACGGACGAGGAAAAGGCCCTGGTGTTTGACGTAAACGCCTGCGTGGTGCAGGACAAGCTCAAGAACACCTCCTTTGACCCCTGGATCCATTACGCGTTCGGGGAGAGCTGCCTCAGGGGCCGGGTGAAGATCTCCATGCCCCGGGACAAGGCCAAAATACAATTAACGATGCGGTATCAGTCCAACGTCAACGGCTACGCCGCCTATATACGGGGCCCCTGGCTCAAGGTGGGCCAGGATTCCTTTGGCGCCGCCAAGGACGACGCCATACTGCCCGGCGTAGAGTGGCTGGTGGGCGACGAGTGGTCCTCTGGGTCCGACTGGTTCAAGGATCCCTGGGCCCTCAGGGTGTGCCCCCATCCCCAGAAGGTGACCTGCCCGGCCATGATCCTGTCCCAGGGCGGGGACACCATACGCCTGTCCTACGATCCCAAACAGATGGCCACCGGGTGGTTCAACAACGCCCGGCACGTGCCCCAGCCCGTGTTCGCCGCGCCCAACTTCATCGACCGGCAGAACAACAGCATACTGGGTCTCATGATCCCCGCGGCCATAGACGACAACCACGAAAATCTGGTGCGCTCCCCCCAGTTCCCGGTGGAGCTTCACAAGGACCAGATGGTGAACTTCGACTGCGAGATCGCCCTTGGCAAGGGACGGAGCCTTGACGCCCTGACGGAATATGTGAAGGAAAAGGGACTGCCGGAGCCATCCTACGGAAAAGAGGAATTGAAGGAGCAGCTCAAGCGCTTCGCCCACCTGTACAATACCCTCTACTGGGTCGGGGGGCGGGGCTTCGGCGTGCCCCAGTCCAAGCCCGGCACCCCCTACGGCGGGCCCGGATACCCCAAGGCTCTCAAGCAATACGCCATGGAGCACAGGGACGACCCGGACTGCGCGGATCTTCTCGCCAAGATGGCCTGGTGCGACGGGCAGCTGGCGGGGATGGAGCAGACGCCGGAGCAGATGGCGGCGTATTCTGGCCGCCTGCCCGCCACCCGGGAAAAGGCGGAACAGGTGGGCGACGTGATACTGTCCTGGCAGAAGGAGAGCGGCGCGTTCACCTTCGAGCCGGACGGGCGGCACTACACCAAGGACGACTTCGTGGTGGCCAGATCGTTTATAGAGCCCATGGGAAACGCCGGGGAGGCGGCTCTCGATATATGCGTGATGCCCGCCCTGCGGCTCATGCAGATAGGGACCGAGTACGGCATAGACCGGTTCCTGGCGGGGGCCAAAAAGGCGCTGGATTATTGCCTGACCATGACCCGGCCCGAGGGCGGGGACTACTGGGAGTGCCCCCTCCACAGCCCGAACCTGTACGCCGGCGGCCACGCGGCCAACGCCTATATGGTGGGATACCGCACCTTCGGGGACGAAAAATACAAAGAGGCCGCGGTGTACTGGATCCGGAGCCTGCTGGGCTTTACCCACCTGTGGGAGCCCAGGGAAAACTCCATGCTCTACAACACCAAGCCCTGCCTGTGCTCCTCCGATTGGTATTTCGCCAACTGGGTGCGGGATCACGTGCAGTGGGAGGTGCTCTCCTCCTTCGAGCAGGCCAGGGATCTGGGCATTGAGTGGGCGGATATCGACAAGGAGATCGACTGGGCCAAGTTCCGCCAGGGCGTCACCGCCGCCGCCGTCCGCTGGACCATACAGTGCAAAAACGGCCAATGGCTCCCCCACAACCTGCCCTGGACCTATGACGAATACGTGAAGGGGTCCTTTGACGGCTGCTATCCGGACACCCACAATTCCGTCACCGACCTCTACGGCGGGGCCTTCATCATGCCCGCCAGCATTATATCCAACATCGTGACCATACTGGAAAGAGAGGATGCAAAATGAATCATCGCCAGCGCGTCAAGGCCGTGATGCACTACGAGAACTACGACAGGCTCCCCTGCGTGGCCTTCGGATACTGGACGGAGACACTGGACAAGTGGGCGGACGAGGGGTATATATCCCGGGACACCGCCGAGCTGTACAAAAAGACCGGCGACAACGGCCCCGCCGACAGGGAGGTCATGGGCCAGCTGGGCTTCGATTTCAGCTGGCAGAGCTGCGTGTCCGGCTCCAACACCCTCTTCCCCGGGTTTGAAAGAAAGGTGCTGGAGGTGGAAAAGGACGGCTCCCAGGTGATACTGGAGAGCACCGGACACATCGTAAGGATCAAGCCGGGCCTGGACAGCATCCCCGGGGAGCTGGGGACGCTGCTTAAGGACCGGGAGACTTGGGAAAAGGACTTTCTGCCCCGGCTCCAGTACACGCCGGAGAGGATCCCCTGGAAGCGTTTTG
>CADAGW010000113.1 GCA_902787475.1 uncultured Eubacteriales bacterium | reverse complement strand
CTCGAAATCCGCGGGATTTAAGTTGAAAGCCTTTTCGATGGACGAGGGATCGACCTGGAAGGGGCTGACCTTGGCGAATGTCTGTTTCATTTGTCAGCCCTCCTTGGCGGTCAGCGTGATGCGGGGATCCACCAGCCGGTAGGCCAGATCCACCACCAGGTTCATGATGATGACCAGGGCGGAGAGGATGACGGTGGTGGCCATGATGATGGGATAGTCCCGATTCATGACGCTCTGCACGAAGTATTTGCCCAGTCCGGGGATCTGGAAGGTGGACTCCACCACGAAGCTGCCGGTGATGATGCCGGCGGTGACGGGGCCCAGGTAGGTGACCACCGGGATCAGGGAATTGCGCAGGGCGTGCTTGAGCACCAGGGGCCGGGTCTTGACGCCCTTGGCCTGGGCGGTGCGGATGTAGTCCTGATTGATGGCGTCCAGCATGCTGGTGCGGGTCAGCTTGGCCACATAGCATGTATAATAGAACGACAAGCTGATCACAGGGAGTATATAGCTTCTGAAGTCCGGCAGGGTGTTGCTCTTGACTGGCAGCCACCCAAGCTGCACCGCGAAGAAGGCCAGAAGGAGGGTCGCCAGCACGAAGGTGGGCACCGCCACGCCCACGGTGGTCATCACCCGCAAAAAGCCGTCCAGCCACGAGCCCCGCCGGTACGCCGCCAGGCACCCCAGGGGGATGCCGATGAGCACCGCCAGCACCAGGGCGGATATGCCCAGCTTGATGGACAGATTGAACTTGCCCTGCTGGAATATGATCTTGCCCACGTCGGTGCCCTCCTGCATCTTGAGGGACACGCCCAGATCGCCCCGGACGTAGTTCATGACGTAGTTTTTGAACTGCACCAGCAGGGGCTTGTCCAGCCCGTATTTCTTGAAGGCCAGCTCGATGGCCTGGGGCGACGCCTTTTCCGAGAGGAAGGGGTTGCCCGGTATGGCGTTCATCAGGAAGAAGGTGATGGCCATGATCACCAGCAGGGTGCCGACGGCGGCCAGTATGCGCTTTATGATGTAGGAGACCATTGGTGTCACTCCTTGGCGGATTTTGGAGGGGGAAGAGCGTCATTCCCCGTTTAACTTCATTTTGATGATGCCCCGGTACCGGGGACTGGTGCGCTCCAGACAGTAGGGCTCCCCCTGCAGGGTGGGATATTCGCTGATCAGCCCCTTGATGGCGGCCATGTCCCCGTCTGTCAGGTCTACGTCAAACAGCTTCACGTTGTCCTCCACATGGCGGCTGTTTCTGACCCCCACGATGGCGGCGGCTACCCCGCTCTGGGACAGGATATAGGCCGTGGCCACGTTGGATACGCTGGCCCCGTGGGAGGAGGCGATGTCATTAAGCAGCATAAGCAGCCTCTGCATGCCCTCCAGTCCCAGCGTGTCCTCTATAATCTGCATATATTTGACCTGGGAGCGGGTCTCGGCGGACAGGTCGCTTCGGCCCAGGTACTTTTTCGACAGATACCCGCCGGACAGGGTGCCGTAGCAGAACATGGCAACGCCCTGCTCCCGGCAGTAGGGCAGCTGGTTTTTCTCCACCCGCCGGTCAAAGAGGGAATACTGGGCCTGTATGGACACCACGGGGATGCCGGCGTCGATGAGCTCCTTCAAATGCTCCGTGTCAAAGTTGGTGACGCCGATGTGCCGGATCTTCCCCGCCTCCTGGAGGCGCTTCAAATGCTCCGCCACCTCCACGGCCCGGGGCACGTCGTAGTCCCACCAGTGATACTGCACCAGATCCAGCCTGTCCCGGCGGAGCCTCATAAGGCTCCGGTCGATGATCCTCTCCGTGTCCTCAAAACGGAGGGTCTTCAGCCTGTCCAGATCCGGCACGTACTTGGTGTGGATCTGTATATCCTGAGGGCTTATGCCGTGTCCGGCCTTTAATTCCTCCACGAAGGAGCCGATAAAGTCCTCGGCCCCGGTGTATATATCCGCGCAGTCGAAGGTGGTAAAGCCCCGATCCACCAGCATGTGGAAGGCCCGCCTCACGTCCTCCATGTCCAGGGGGCCGCGTAAGCTGTGCCCCTCGCTCAGCTGCCAGCATCCGTTTATGACCCGGCTGATCCTATATCCGGGAGACAGCTCAAATTTCCGTTCCATCCAGCTCATCTTCCTTTTCCGACGGGATGTCCACCACGGTGCACTCCCCGTGGCTCAGCGTCCTGCGGCCCACCCGGGATATTCTGAACCGGGCCCCGCAGTTGGGATCCGGGCAGGCGATGAGGGCGTCGGACAGCATCCAGTCATTTTTCTGCAGGGGGCGCTGCCGGGCGGGCAGCAGGGGCAAAAGGGCGGACAGGGCGTACATGGAAAAGGAATGGGTCTGGGGAAACACCAGATTTTCCCCCTCCACCAAAAAGTAGTCCCCCGCCCTGTGGCTGCAGACCATGGGCCTGTCTGTGGCCACCACCTCGACCTTCAAATCGTACAGATCAAACCGGTCGTCCTCGCCCATCGGTCCTCCCCGCGGCGCCGCGCTGCCGCTTGAATAAGGCATTTCCTTGCCGTGTCATTTGTATATCACTTTAATAGGGTAAATTCTATCATGGCCCGGGGTTTTGTGTCAACGGCGTGTGGAAAATCTTTGTTTAAGGCAAGTTTACATTTGGTTGTTTTTTGGGCATGTCGGGGCCGCTTTATCAGGGTATTGCTTTATCCCGGTTTTTCGTGTACAATGGAAAGCAGACAGGCGAAAGGGAGGAAACAGATATATGTGGACGGTAAAGGAGCAGTGTCAGCTCCACGATGAGATTTTAAAGGATCGGATCCATCACCTCATGCCCCGGCTCATGAAGGAATGCGGGGTGGAGATGTGGGTGGTATTGTCCAGGGAATACAACGAGGATCCCCTGTTTTACACCATGGCCCCCGCCCTTGTGAAAAACGCGGGCCGCACCACCTGCTTTGTGTTCTGCCTTGGCAAAGACGGCAAATACGAGGCCATCAACATGTCCCGGCCCAACCCCCGCTTTGACGGCTTCTACACCCAGGGCATGCACCGAAAGGACGACGTATTCCAGGCCCTGAACCGCCTGATCCAGGAGAAGAAGCCGGAAAGAGTGCACGTGGACGTGGCCCACGCCTGCGCCATGGCGGACGGGCTGAGCAAAAACCTCTATGAGCATCTGGTGCTGGCCACCAACGGCGGCGTGAAGTTTGTCAGCGCCGAGGACATCGCCGTGCGCTGGATCGAGACGAGGACGCAGCGGGAGCTGGAGCTTTACCCCGCCATCTACAAGCCCATGATGGACATCATCGACCAGGTGTTCTCCGCGGATTTCATCACCCCCGGCGTGACCACCACCACGGATATCGAGTGGGCCGTCAGCCAGAAGGTCAACGACCTGGGGCTTGAGTGCTGGTTCTCCCCGGACGTGGATCTCCAGCGGCAGGGCGGTACGGATTTCCGCATGTTCGACGAGGTGATCCGGGAGGGCGACGTGGTGCACTGCGACGTGGGCCTCGTGTGCCTGGGCCTGCGCACGGACACCCAGCGCAACGTGTATATCGGCAAAAAGGGCGAAACGGCCATACCGGAGGGGATCTCCCGGGCCTACGAGACCGGGTGCCGGTTCCAGGACATCGTCAGGGAGAGCTTCATAGCCGGGCGCACGGGCAATCAGATCTTCGAGGCGGCCCTCTCCCAGGCCAAAAAAGAGGGCATCGAGGCCATGAGCTACTGCCATCCCATAGGCGTGTTCGGCCACAGCGCCGGGCCCTGCGTGGGCATGTTCGACAATCAGGGCTTCGTGCCGGGGCACGGGGAGTACCGACTCCACGACGATACCTGCTACGCCCTGGAGCTGAACGTCAGCGTGCCCGTGCCGGAATGGGGCGGCCAGAAGGTCTGCATGATGATGGAGGAGACCATCTCCTTCACCGGCGGCGCCACCCACTTTATGGACGACAAAAGAAAGATCCTCCGCTTCGTCCCCGCGAAGGGATAAGCGGAGGGGAACGGGGGGAAAAAACGCTGAGGGCTCCTCGCCCTCAGACTCCTCGCCAAAGGGCCCAGGCCCTTTGGAATCCCTTCTTGCCGCCCTTCGGGCGGGGGATGGGAATATGATATTATTTCCGGTTCAGGCGGCGGGAGAAGGCCAGAAGGGCGTCGTTGGCGGGCTTTCCGTAGGTGCAGTAGCCGTTTTGGTCGCCTGCCGCCTGGGCGGGATAGAGCCGCGTGGCGGGCCAGTCCCACCAGCCCGTGCCCCGCACGAAGGGATAGCGCTCCAGGGCGTCGAGAAACGCCTCGTACCACTGGGCCTGGGCCTCGGGGCTTGTGCCCTGGCCGTACCGCCAGTCGTTGGGCCTCATGGGACTTCCCTCCCGGGCGGGACAGCCGCACTCCATAAACAGGAAGGGCCTCCGGGCCCTTTTCGATACGGCCTCTATGCGGCGGAAGTTTTCGTCCAGCCTGTCCACCGGGTAATATCCGGAGGAGGATATGGCGTCCACCGCGTCCCACCAGCCGATCCTGTCCTCCTGGTATTTGTCGCAGTTGTAGGTGACGGGGCCGCCGTAGCGGAGGCGCGCGTTTCGGATCAGCTCCCGCCATTCTTTTTCCCGTCCGTCCGCGCCCACCATCTCGCACCCCACGCACAGCATATCCGCCCGGTTGTCCCGGGCCATGTCCGCCACCCGGCACACGTGCTCCTGCCACCGGGGGAACCAGTCGCCCCACCCCGGCTCGCCGGGCACGGGCTCGTCGAAAAAGCGGATGTAGGCCCGCCAGTAGCCGTCCCGGCAGTTGACCATGGCCTTGAGGATCACCCGAAGGCCCATATCCCGTGCCAGGCCGCACACATTATGTACGTCCTCTTCGTCCATCACGTCCGGGCCCTGGGAGTCCATCTCCGTGGAATAGGTGTGATCCTGCCAGGCGCACACCGGAAGGATGATGGCGTTGCACCCCGTGGTGCGGGCCAGCTCTTCCAGCGACCAGCGCCAGGCCGTGCCCCGGGTAAAGCCCCGCTTCTCGCAAAAGCCGTATGTATAGGCGTTGAGGAAGGGAAGGTTGGATATATCCGGCATAGTGCCACCTCTTTTGTCATGTCATCGCGGCCGGGCCGCTTTTTTACTATATCACGATATTTTTTCTTTCGCCATGACGGAAAAATGAACATATGGTGACAATATGATCCCTTCGCCCGGGCGGGGATGATTTACGGTTGACATGTCCCCGGCTCGGTCGTATGATGGTGGCATATGAAAAAGGGATGGGGACGGATTGCTTCGTCACTTCGTTCCTCGCAATGACACCGTGGGTATATGTGTCCCCCGTTTCTGTCATTGCGAGGAGGTCGAAAGACCAACGAAGCAATCCGTGACCCCGATCCAGCGATTCGATGCGAAATCATTTCAAGCAAAAGGAAAGGATGGTGCCTATGGCGTCCTATCTGATCGTGGGTTCGGGGTATCGGGCGGAGTATTACGCCCGGATCGCCGCGCGGTATCCGGACCGGTTCCGGGCCCTGTTTTTGTGCCGCTCGGAGGAAAAGGCCCGCCTGATTTCCGCCCGCACGGGGGTGGGGGCGGTGACGAGTGCCGAGGAAGCCAGGGCCTTTTGCCCCGACTTCGTGGTGGTGGCGGTGGACCGGGACCACGTGGGCGAGGTGACAGGTCAGTGGGCCGTCATGGGATACCCTGTGGTGGCGGAAACTCCGGTGGGGAGCAGCGTGGAAGAGCTGACAAAGCTGTGGACGCTGGAGAGGGAACACGGCGCAAAGATCGTGTGCTGCGAGCAGTACCACCGCTATCCCCTGCTGGCCCGGGGGCTGGCGCTGGTCAAAAGCGGCTGGATCGGCACGCCCGTATCGGCCTATCTGTCTTTGGCCCACGACTACCACGGCTTCAGCCTGATCCGGCGGATGCTGGGGGTGACGGGCGAGGACTATGCCCTGCGGGGCGTCCGGAATACCGCGCCCGTACTGGCCACGGATTCCCGGGCCGGTGCCATACTGGACGGCGCCCTGGCCTGTGAGGAGCGGGACACCCTCTATATTTCCTTCTCCTCCGGAAAGACGGCCATATACGACTTTTCGTCCACCCAGTACCGCTCCTTTATCCGGAGCCGGCATTTGATCCTGCGGGGCGAGATGGGCGAGTGGTGCGACCGGATCGTATACGGCGTGGACGAAGAAAACCGGCCCCGGCGGGAATACCTGATGCCGGAGCCGGAAAAAAGGTATATGGTACTGGACACCCAGGGGATGCGGGATCTGCGAAAGACCTGGCAGGGGGAGCTGTTTCTGGACACCCTTCAGGATGAGTTCGCCGTGGCCACCATCCTTCTGGACATGGAGGATTATATACAGGGCGGCCCGTCTCCCTATCCCCTCCGCGAGGCGCTGGAGGACGCCCACTTCTGGCTCCTGGCCCGGGAGGCTC
>CADAGW010000112.1 GCA_902787475.1 uncultured Eubacteriales bacterium | reverse complement strand
GAAGGTGGGCGTGGGCTCGGGGGTCGCGCCGGCCTTCATGGGCTGTATGGTGGCGGAGCCTATGGGCTCGTCCGCCGTGGGCCTAAAGGTGGCCGCCACGGTGGGGGTAGGCTCGGGGGTGGGATCGGGGGTCGGGGTCGGCGTGGGCTCCGGGGTGGGTATCGGCGTGGGCGCGGGAGTGGGGGTCGGCGCGGGGCCGGCGCATTCCTCGCAGAAGGCAAGGCCCAGCTCCGCCGCTTCGCCCAGCGTCATCTCCGCGGGGTCCTCCGGGAAGAGGGAGCAGGTCTTGCGGGTGTGGTAGGTGGAGCCGTCGGTGTATACCCGCTGGCGGTTGGGGTCGATGGCCACGTCCACCTTGTCGGCGGTGTCCCGGACGAGGCTGGCCCCGGCGTACATGAATTCTTTATAGACCGTATCGGCGATGGGGCCGATGTTTTTCATGGTCTCGCCGAACTGGCGGTTCTTGGCGGCGATGTCGTCGTCCAGGTCGTCCTTGACGTGGCCGAACCAGGCGGACACGTCCTCCTGCAGGGACACAAAGCCCCGCCGGGCCTGCTGCTGGATCTGGTAGGGCTTGCCGCCGGGATCCAGGGGCATGGTGAGAAGGTAGGCAAGGAAAACGAAGAACATGAGCGCCGTCACGATGGAGGTAAGGAGCTTGGTGACGCCCGTCCACTTGAGAGTGCGGCTCCACAGAAGCACCAGGCCCACCGGCCAGAGCACGATGAGCAGCACCAGCGTGAGTATTGCATAGAAGAACCTGCCGATGGGGTTTTTCTTTTTGGGAGGCTTGCCCCGATACCCACCGGACCGCTTTTTTGAGCGGAGCATGTAATCATTGTGGCCCTTGGCGAACATCGCCCGGGCATATCCCACGTCCAAAACCGGCGCCAATTCCATGTGTATCCCTCCGGGCCGCAGCATTTGTGATCTTTCAATGATTATTGTAACAAAATCCGGGGCAAAATGCAACCCCTTGCGGGGCGCTATTTCCAGGTCTCCCAGACCTCGGGACGATAGCCCGCCGTGGCCAGCTTGCCGCAGCGGACGATGGGGGTGCGAAGGAGCCTGGGGTTCTGGCAAAGGATTTCTGAAATGACGGAATCGTCCCGGGTGTAGGCCGCGGGAGACTCCTTCCAGGCGTCGCTCTGGGTGTCTGCCAATTCGTCAAGGGGCACCCGCTGCCTCACGCTCTCCATCTCCCGGGGGGAGAAGGGGCGGCGGGACAGGTCCACGAACTGGTAGGGTATGCGGCGCTCCTTGAAGTACCGCTCCGCCTTCTGCACGTCGAAATTGCGCTTTAGGGCGTAGATCTGTATGTTCATGTCAGTCCTCCGGGGCGTAGTGAAGGCCCCGTATGTCGGAGAGGGGCCACCAGACGAACTGGGCCTGGCCCACCATTTCCTTTTTGGTGATGCAGCCCACGGCCCGGCTGTCGTTGGAGTTGTCCCGGTTGTCGCCCATGACGAAGTAGCTGTCCTCCGGGATCTCTACCGGGCCAAAGTCCACCATGGCGTAGCGGCGGATGTTGTCGGGATTTAAGAAGCCCTCGTCGATGGCCTCGCCGTTTATGTAGGTGACGCCGCCCCGGCTCTCGATGGTCTCGCCGGGCAGGCCGATGACCCGCTTGACGAAGTAGTCGCTCTCGCCGGGGAAGTGGCAGATGACCACGTCGTACCGGTCGCAGCCGCTGAGCTTTACGTCCAATACCGAGACGAACATGCGGTCTCCGGTAAAGAGGGTGGTCTGCATGCTGGGGCCCTTGACCTGTATGAGGGTGAAGAAGAAGCTCTTGATGATGAACACCACCACCACGGCCTCGACCAGGGCAATGGCCCAGCTTTTCAGCTCCTTAATGGCCTTCTGCTTGAACGCGCTCTTTTTGGGCATGTCCTCCGGGGTGTCGTCCCGCATTTGAAGCAGGGGCTTTTTCTCCTGCTCCTCTGTCTTTTTATCCTGCTCCATTTATTTGATGCCTCCGATGCGGCTTAGTGGCCAGATGATGAACCGGGCCTTGCCCACCATTTCCGTCACCGGGCCCACGGTGCGGTCACGGCTGTCCCGGGAGACGGGCCGGTTGTCGCCCATCATGAAATATTCCCCGTCCTGAAGGGTGACGGCTCCGTAGCTGCGTTTGTCGGTGTGGGTCAGATAGCCCGTCTCGTCCACGGCCTCGCCGTTTACGTAGGTCTGGCCCTCCACGATCTCCACCGTGTCGCCGGGCACGCCGATGACCCGCTTGACGCAGTAATGGTCGGCTCCGTCGTATACGCAGATGGCGATGTCGCCCCGGTCGTAGCCCTCGAAGCGGGTGGTGAGCCGGGAGACGTAGAGCCTGTCCCCGTTTTGAAGGGTCTCCAGCATGGACTTGCCGTCCACCCGGATCATGGTGAAGACGAAGTTGCGCAATATCAGCGCGATGGCCACGGCGGCGGCGATGGACATGATCCAGGAGATGGTCTCGCTTTTGACCGATCCCTTTTCCTTCTGTTTCTTCATGATGGTTCCACTCCATTGTTTTCTTGATGTGACTGCGCGTCCTCCGCGCTCTCTACGATCTTTTTGAGGCGCTTTTCAAACACGCTCCGCTCCAGCATCACCACGCGGGCGCAGCCCTCGCACTTGATCTTGATGTCGGCCCCCACCCGGGTGACCCGCCACAGCGAGCTGCCGCAGGGATGGGCCTTGCGCATCATCACCAGGTCTCCCACCGAAAGCATATCCTATATCCCTCCGTCAATATACCACGCGGGGCCAAAGGGGGCA
The DNA here is from genome assembly GCA_902787475.1 of uncultured Eubacteriales bacterium. GTDB lineage: Bacteria > Bacillota > Clostridia > Christensenellales > Aristaeellaceae > RUG13279. The sequence continues at coordinate 10,944 of CADAGW010000112.1, read as the reverse complement.
AGCGGAAATATCTGCCAGGGTCATTTGAGCTCGATACCGCAGATGAGGCCGCCCCGGGTGCCCACCACGATCTTGTTGCCGAAGACGGCGGGCGAAGCCTCCACGTTGGAGCCGAGGCTCATTTCGTCCAGTATTTTGCCCGTCTGCCCGTCGATCAGGTGGATGTAGCCGGAGACGTTGCACTGCAGGAGGTAGCCCTTGCCGTTTTGGTCGTAGACGCAGACGGGACTGGACCAGGGGTAGCCCGCGAAGGTGCACTCCCAGGCCTTGGAGCCGTCGGACTTGTTGAGGGCTACGAGGAGGCCGCCGTTTCCGTTGGTCATGGCCACGGGGACGTATACGCAGTCTCCCAGATCGCCCTTGCCCATGGCGATGGTGCCCTGCACGCCGCCGCTGACGCCGGAGACGGTGCCGCACTTGTAGCTGGTCTTCCAGACGATCTCGCCGGTGAGGCCGTCGATCTTCCAGATGGGGATCTCCACCGAAGCGCCGTTGGTGCGCCAGCCGGCGTGGAAGGAGGTGGAAATGTAGAGGTAGGGGTGGCCGTCCTCAAGCTCCAGGACGGGGGTGTCGTTGGTGTCGTCCAGGGTGTCCTGGATCCAGACGGCACGCAGGGTATCCAGGTCTATGCACATCAGCATGCCGCCGTTGTCGGCCACGTAGAGGTAGCGCTGGTAGATCACCGCGCTGTCCTCCATGCCGAACCAGAAGGCCTTTTTGCCGTTGACGCCGATGGTAGCGCTGCGCTTGCCCTGATAGCGCCACTTGATGGTGTTGGGCTTGATGGAGATGGTGCCGGCGGCGGGGTCGTAGTGGGTGTTGAGGCGGATGAAGTAGATCACGCCGTCCTCGCCGGGGTAGATGAGGGTGTCGGTCTCCGCGTCCACGAGGGCCGAGGAGTCGAACATGTAGAACACCCGCTTGGCGAATTTGTCGTAATTGCCGAACTCGTGGAGGACGGAGCCGTCGATGAGGCTGATGATGAAGGCCCGGGCGGAATTGGCGCCCTTGCTCGGACTGTCGTCGCCCGCGCCCACGTACATGAGGGGATAGCCGCGGGGGTCGATGGCGCCGGCGCCCTTGAAGGGGAAGCCCAGCTTGATGCGGTCCCGGGTGGGCTCGCCGGTCTCCATGTCGAAAAAGTAGATGCAGCCGTCCATGGTGGCGTATATGACCTCCACAAGGCCGTCTTTGTTTTTGGCCTCGGGGTAGAGGTTCATGACCCGGCGGGTCTCCTCGGGCCACTGCACCAGCAGGGGCTGGCCCGTCCAGCCGCAGCCGGTCCAGGCGTTGCCGCCCGCGCCGCTGTTGTATACCTTTTGGAGGGCGCCGACCTTGTAGGTCCAATAGTTTCGGTCGAATTTTTTCTCCGTCATCTGCGCCGTGCCGAAGGCGGCGGTGTCGCGGAAATTGTTGCCCCGGAAGGTGATGATGCCGGGAAGGTCTGTGTATTCGTCGCCGGCGCCGAAATAGATGGAGGGGTCCATGGCGTAGCTCTTGGAGGTATTGCCCCCCACGTTCACCTCGGAGGAGAACTTCCAGTCCGTGGGATCGGTGCCCTCCACAGACGACGCCTCCACCACCGGCAGCGGGGTGGGCGCGGGGGTGGGCGTAGGCACCGGAGTCGGCACGGGGGTCGGCTCGGGCGTGGGCTCGGGGACAGGCTCCGCCTCAAGGGTCGGCTGGGCCTCCACGACCATCTCGGGGGTGGGCTGGACCTCTATGGCCGGGGCAGGGGTGGGCTGGGCGGAGATATCGCCGCCGCCGGACCTGCCCTTGTGGACGATGATGAAGATGAGGGCCGCTATGGCCAGGAGCACCAGCAGAAGGCCAAAAAAGCGGGGACGGGCGCGCCTGCGCCGCCTGCGGCTCCTTCTGTATCCGGTACGGCTGGGTTTTCTGCTGGCGGGCATAGGCATATCCTCCTTATATCGAAACAACCTATATTATATAACCGCCCGGAGGCATATGTCAAGCGGAGTATGTTACGGTTTTGATATATGCGGAGGACGGCGGGAGAGACTCTTTTTGTTTTTGTGCTTGCGCAATGCGGGGAAATGGTGTATAATATGCACAAACCTCAAAAAGGAGGAGTTTTCATATGATACAGGTGATACTGGGCAAAAAAGGCAGCGGCAAGACCAAGAGGCTCATCGATCTGGCCAATGACGCCCTGAAGGTGGAGCACGGCTATATCGTGTTTATCGACGACGACAAGCGGTATATGTACGACCTGCGCCACGAGATCCGCTTTGTGGACGCCAGCGAATCCGACATACACAACGCCGACCGCTTCTACGGCATGCTCTCCGGTATGCTGTCCGTCAATTTCGACATCACACTGGTGTTTGTGGACGCCTTTATGAAGCTGGTGAACGCCCCCGCCCAGGACCTGGAGTGGCTGTTCAAAAAGCTGGACGAGCTCTCCGAGGCCCATCACGTAAACTTCGTGCTGTCGTTGAGCGGAGACCCCGCCGAAATGCCCGAGTTTGTCACCCGTTACGCCATCTGACCTGATCGGGCGATGAAATATGTAAAGCTGGCGCTGGGGGTAGTGGCGGTGGCCGCCTGTGCCGCGGCGCTGTGGCTGATGATCCGGCTGGGAAGGGAAATGATGATGGGCGGGGCGAGCCTGCTGGCCGCCATGGGCGACGAGACGCCCGAGGCCGAAATGGAAATGACGCCCTCCCCCACGCCCCAGCCGGTGTATACTCCCCTGCCGTTTGGCAGCTCCGGGGGAGGCATCGATCCGGCCTTTGACCCGGCGCTGGGGCTCACCAGCCCTCATCCGGTGTATGAGACCGAAGGGCTGGATCTGTTTGAGGTGCCTGTGGATCAGGAGGCCGATATGGCCGATACCGTGCCGTAGCTACGGTTTGATGCCGCGCTTTTTGCGAGCGCGGCTTTTTTATATGCTCCGCTGCCATATTCCGGGGAACACAAGAGAAAAAAGCCTTTGTTTGGAGGTGTGAATCATGAAAAACCGTACTGTCCGGGTCGTGTGTCTGTGCGCCGTGCTGTGCGCCGCCTTGCTGTTGTCCGGATGCCGTTTGACCGGCTCCATTACAAAATACCTCTCTTCCCTGCGGCCCGCGGCCAAGGAGCAGCCCACGGAGGTGGAGCTGCCGGATGGGCCCGTGCTGATGGACGCCTATGAGGGATTGGCGGTGGAGGCGGGGTATTCGCCCCAGATGGATGTGTGGTACGGCGGATACTACAACACGGAGGAATACGCCGCGCTGGCGGAGAACGGGTTCAGGCTTGTTTCGACCAGCCCCCTGTCCACCTTCTCGGCGGACGTGGACACCGCCAGCTATTGCAACCTTCGCAGGATGCTCAACGAGGACAGAGCTCCCTCCTCCATTCCCGCCGGGGCGGTGCGCCTCGAGGAAATGATCAATTATTTCCGATACGACTACCCCGCGCCCATGGAGGGGAAGTTCTCCGTGACCGCCCAGATCGCGCCCTGCCCATGGAACGGGGACAATATGCTCCTCATGCTGGGACTTCGGGCGGCGGAGGCCCCCAAGGCGGCGGAAAACGGGTCCAACCTGGTGTTTTTGATGGACGTGTCCGGGTCCATGAAATCGGAGGCCAAGCTGCCCCTGGCCAAGGAGGCCATGATCCTGCTGCTTGATTCTTTGACGGAAAAGGACACCGTGTCCATCGTGACCTATGCCAGCGGGGAGGAGATACTCATCGAGGGGGCCAATCCCGCCCGGGACCGGGAGGCGCTGGAGGAGGCCATCTCTTCTCTGGAGGCCGGCGGCTCCACCTACGGGGAAAAGGGGCTGACGCAGGCCTACGACGTGGCCCAGCGGTATTTCCGGCCCGGCGGCAACAACCGGGTGATCCTCTGCTCCGACGGGGACCTGAACGTGGGCATCACCAGCGAGAGCGAGCTGCACGACTTCGTGACCAGGAAGAAGGAGACCGGGGTGTATCTGTCGGTGCTGGGGTTCGGCGAGGGGAATTATAAGGACACCAAGATGGAGACGCTGGCCGACGACGGGAACGGGAGCTATTACTACATCGACTCCATACTGGAGGCCAGGAAGGTGCTGTGCGAGGAGATGACCAGCACCCTGTTCACCGTGGCGGACGACGTGAAGTTCCAGATCGAGTTCAATCCCGCCTATGTGGCCAGCTACCGGCAGATCGGGTATGAAAACCGGGCGCTGGAAAACGAGGACTTTGAGAACGACAAAAAGGACGCCGGAGAGGTGGGCGCGGGGGCCTGCGTGACGGTGTTGTATGAGCTGACGCCCGCGGGCGAAGGCGGGGAGAGCGGGCTAAGATACCAGACCTCCCAGCTGACCGAGGAGGGCGAAAAGAGCGGCGAGTGGCTGACGCTGTCCATACGGTACAAGGAGCCGGGAGAGGCGGAAAGTCAGCTTGAGACCGTGGCGGTGACGGAGGAGGACGTGACCGACGCGCCCAGCGCGGACTTCCGGTTTGCTACGCGGGCATCATCGAGCAGCTGAAGGACGGCGGGGAGGGTGGCACCCTGCTCACAGACGAATACCGGGAGGAGCTGTTCTCGCTGGTGAAGATCGCCCAGAGGCTGGACGCGCTGGACAGGTGATGCGATGATTTGTGACGGATTGAGAGGAGACGGATTGCTTCGCCGCTTCGTTCCTCGCAATGACACTGCTCATCTTCCATGCACCGTTTCTTTCATTGCTGGTTCCTCGCAATGACGCAGATGCAGGCGGTCTTTGTGACCGGCGAAGCGGTCCTGAGCCCCCGATCCGTCGTATAGAGGCGGAATCGTATCAGCATCAAATAAATTCCATATTTTTTGTGGCTTTCCATTGCCCCCGGAGCGATCCCGTGCTATACTGGCATGGGATCGCATTTATACAATCAATCATGGGGAGGTTTGCGTTATGAAGCCGTATGCCCTGAAGATCGATTATCAGATGTCTGTGCCCTGCGCCGTCGTGGGGCGGGAAAGGCCCCTGTTTACATGGGCCGTGGCCGCCGGGGAGGGCGAAAAATGCGCCTGCGCCAGGGCGCGGGTGTACCGGGGAGAAAAGGAGATATGGGACAGCGGACGGGTGAGCGGGGAGGAAATGCGAATCGAGTACGCCGGGCCCGCGCTGGGGCCGGGAGACGCGGCCCGGGCGGTATTGACGCTGACCGACGGGAAGGGAAACGAGACGTCGGCGGAGGGTTGGTTCTGCCAGGGATATATGGAGAAGTGGCCCGCCGGGTGGATCCGGGCCCAGGAGGACGAGTCCTGGCCGGTGCGGGATTTTTACGTCGATTTCCGGGCGGACGGGGAGGTCAAAGAGGCCGCGCTGTTTTTCTGCGGGCTGGGGCTGTCCAAGGCGTATATAAACGGCGAGGGCGTGTGCACGGAGCCGCTAAACCCCGCATACAGCGAGTATGAGAAGCGGGCGTATTACGTGGCGGCTCCCGGGGCGGAGAAGTACATACGGCCGGGCGAAAACCGGCTGGGGGTTCGGCTGGCCTGCGGGTGGCGGGCGGAGGACAACGTGTGCTACCAGCTCTCCGGGCGGGTGGCGGAGTACGCCGGGCCCGCGGCGCTGACCTGCGCGCTGAGGATGGTGATGGCGGACGGGTCCGAACAGTGGGTATGCTCGGACGATACGTGGAAATATACAGAGGATCCCGCGGTGTCGGCCAATCTGTTTATGGGCGAGGTATATGACGCCGCCCGGCTGGACGACAAATGGTGCCTGCCCGGGCATGAGACGGGCGGAAAGGCCGCAGCGGCCATGGACGCGCCCTGCGAGACGTTGATGGTGCAGACGGTGCCGCCGGTACGGGAAAAGGAGATCTATCCCGCCCAGGCGGTGACGCCCATGCAGGACGGAAGCTGGGTGGTGGATTTCGGGCAGAATCTGGCCGGCGTGTGCCGCCTTCGCCTCCCCTCCCCCATGCCCGCCGGGACGCATATCAGGATCCGGCACAGCGAGGAACTGGACGAGGACGGGAAGCTGTTTACGGACATCCTGCGGGGAGCCAAGGCAGAGGACGAGTACATCGCCGCCGGGGACGGGCGGGATCTGAAAACGTGGCAGTGTGAGTTCACCTACCACGGGTTCCGGTACGCCCAGGTGTGGGGATATCCCGGGGCGCTGACGGCGGAGGATATAGAGGCCGTGGCCATCTATACGGACGTCGAGAAGCGCACCCGGTTCGTGTGCGGCAGCGCCGTGATCAACCGGATCGAGCATATGGCCCGGCAGACGGAAAAGAGCAATATACACGGCGTGCTCACCGACTGCCCCCAGAGGGACGAGCGGATGGGGTGGTTAAACGACGCCACCGTGCGGTTTGAGGCCACGCCCTATGTGTTCGACGTGGGGACGCTGTTTCACAAGGTGGTGAGGGACTGTCTGGACGTGCAGGGGCCGGAGGGCGGCATCACCTGCACCGCTCCCTTCGCCTTCGGCAACCGGCCCGCGGATCCGGTGTGCTCCTCCTTCCTGGTGGCGGGGTGGCAGGCCTATCTGCACACGGGCAATATGGAGCCCATGCGGGAGGGATATCCGGGGTTCGTGAGGTGGAACCAGTGCCTGGCGGATCACGCGAAGGACGGCATAGTGGACTACAGCTATTACGGGGACTGGGCCTCGCCCTCCTACGCCTGCATATCGCCCGAGCACGCCGTGTCGGCGGTGACGGACGGGCTCTTGATGAGCACGGGGTATCACTACTACAACTCCTGCTTGCTGGCGAAGATGGCGGAGATACTGGGGAAGCACGAGGACGTGAAGCGGCACCTGGAGAGGGCGGAGTTTGTGAGAGGCGCGTTTCTTCGTAAGTGGCTCGATCCCGAAACGGGCCGGGTGGACAAGGGATCCCAGGGCGAACAGACCTTCGCGCTGTGGCTGGACATACTGCCGGAAGAGGTGCGGGGGAAGGCTGCGGGGATCCTCCACGACGACCTGGTGAAGAGCGGATACAGGCTCACCACGGGGAATCTGACCAGCCGGTATATACTGGACGTGCTGACCCGGTATGGATATCTGGAGGATGCCTGGAGGGTGGCGACGAGGGAGGAATATCCGTCCCTTGGGTATATGGCCCAGCACGAGGCCACCACGGTGTGGGAGCGGTATGAGCTGAAGAAAAACCCGGGCATGAACTCCCACAACCATCCCATGTACGCGTCCGCGTATTACTGGTATTACGCCTCGCTGGCGGGGCTTACGCCCACCGGGGCGGGATGGCGCACGTTCAGGGCCGCGCCTGAGGCTCCCAAGGGGCTTGGGTATGTGACCTGCACGGTGGAGACGCCGCTGGGCGAGGTGGGCGTGCGCTGGTGCAGAAGGTATGGGGAGATCCATATGTATCTGACGGTGCCCTATGGGGCCAAGGCCCAGGTGGAGCTGCCCTGGAGGAAAGGCGAGACGATAGAGGCGGGGCACGGGTTCCACCACTGGTGGGCGAAGGACCAGGAGGCGTGAGGGCCGGAGCCTTTTGGGCATAACGGGAAGGGGACGGATTGCTTCGGCCCGCGGCCCCGCAATGACACCGGGGTTTCCGGGTCGTTGGTTGTATGGCGAAAGGACGGCGAAGCGGTCTGTGACCCATCGCAATGACAATTTGGGTTTTCGGGGCATGGCGGGGAAGGCGAAACGGTATGCGCCTCATCCGGCAGGCCGCGGAAAAACGATGCGCGGCCCGGGGCGTGCAAAATTCTGGAAAAATCGCCAAACGGGATTGCATGAAACGGTTTTTTACGGTATAATGGATACAATGCGAATAGATATGGAGGAGATCACATGCTTTTGAATTATGCTTATCTGCTGGACGCCGCTGATACCGCCGCCACCGCCGCCGAGGGCGAGGCCGCCATGTCCCCCGCCGCCGGTCTGGCCGGGATGATCCCCACGCTGTTGTTCCTGGTGGTCATGATCGTGGTGTTCTATTTCATGCTCATCCGTCCCCAGAAGAAAAAGGACAAGGCCGTCAAGGATATGCTGGCCAACCTGAAGGTGGGCGACAGGATCTGCACCATCGGCGGCATTTACGGCACCGTGACGGGCCTGCGGGAGGATTCCGTGACCCTGGCGGTGGGCGCCCAGAAGATGCCCATGGTCATCGCCCGCTGGGGCGTCCGGTCCGTGGAGGACGCGCCCCTGGAGAACGACACCGAAGCGCTGGTGTAATCGCAGATTCGTTTCCCTGCCCGGAAAATGCTTTGCCGTTTTCCGGGCTGATTTCTATATTGGGCCGCTCCGTTTTGCGGACGGAGCGGGTATGATGTGGCCGAAGGAGCGCTATTATGAAGCAGCCGAATATCTTTTTTATCATGACCGATCAGCAGAGGTGGGACGCCATGGGGTGCGTGAACCCGGTGGTGCGGACGCCGGCGCTGGATTCTTTGGCGAGGAATGGGATATTGTTTGACCAGGCGGTGTGCCAGTGCCCCATGTGCGTGCCCAGCCGAAACTCTATGCTGCTGGGGCTCAACCCCTGGCAGGTGGGGGTCAGGAACAACGGGCAGGGGATACTGGACGACGCCATGCTGCCCAACGTGCCCCTGCCGCAGATGCTCAGGGACGCGGGATACCGGACCGCCGGGTTTGGAAAGACCCACTGGAACAACGGACTGCCCGGGCGGCCCGGGAGCACAAGGGGGTTCGAGGTGCGGGCCGAGGGGCAGAGCCGGGAGAGCCGGCACAACGAGATCGGGGCCGTGATGATGGACGACGAGGACGCGGAGGGGCTGAAGGCCTATTACGAGGAGACAAGCGAGTTTGGGTCCGGGGAGGAAAACGCGCTGGGATATATCGGAAAGGTGAGCCATCTGCCCAAGGAGCACCACCGGGACGGGTTCATCTATAAAAAGTGCGCGGAGTTTTTGGACGGGTATGAGCCGGACGGGCGGCCGCTGTTTCTGTATTTTTCGCTGATCAAGCCTCACGCCGGGTTCAATATCCCGCCGGAGTATGAAAGCCAGTACCGGCTGGAGGACATACCGGACGTGGCGGAGGGGCCCTTTGAGGAGGAGCCGGAGGACACCCATATGGCCGCCGCCATGCGGGCGAGCGAGAGCCTGTACAACGTGCACCACAACCGGAAGAAGGTATTGGCGGGGCGGAGCCGGGAGGAAAAGAGGCTCACCACCCTACGGTATTGGGCCAACTGCACGTTTATGGACGACCTGATCGGCGGAGTGCTCAGAAAGATACACGAAAAGGGGCTGGATGAGGACGCGCTGTTCGTGTTCGTGTCCGATCACGGGGAGATGCTGGGCGAAAGGGACAGCCGGTTCAGTAAGTACTGCCTGTTCGATTCCAGCGTGCGGGTGCCCATGATCCTGGCCGGAAGCCGGGTGCCGGAAGCGCTGAGGGGCACCAGGGATCACCGGCCCGCCATGCTTCTGGACGTGTATCCCACGCTGCGGGCGGCGGCGGGGCTGAAGGACGATCCCGCGCTGCCGGGGCTTAACCTTTTGGCCTCCTGCCCGGCGGGGGAAAACGGGGATACGGAATTGTCCAGGCGGGAGGGAGCCTTCTGCGAGTTCCACGGGGGCGGCGCGGAAAAGGTGGAGATCTCCCCGGCATGGATGTACAGAACGCCCAGGTATAAGCTGATATTGTTCCGGGAGGGGTGCCTGCCCGGCACAGCGTGGGAAAAGGGGGAGCTGTATGACCTGGAGAAGGATCCCCACGAGTGGCACAACGTGTATGGCGAGCCGGAATACGGCGAGGTGCGGCGGCATTTGACGGAGAGGCTTTCGGCGCTGATCCCCTCAGACTCCCAGTGGCTTGCCTGAATGCCCGGTACATGACCTCTTTGGCCAGTGGAAACGGAGGCAAAGCATGAAGACCCGCTATCCCATCGTGCTGGTTCACGGACTGTGCATGAAGGACACCTTTTTTCTGAAATCCTGGGGTCGGATCGACCGGATCCTGCGCATCCAGGGATACACGGTGTACAAAAGCCGCGTGGACGCCATCGGCAGCGTGGAAACCAACGCCGCCCAGCTGAAGGAAGAGATCCTGTCCATACTCCGGGAAACCGGGGCGGAAAAGGTCAATATCATCGCCCATTCCAAGGGCGGTCTGGATGCCAAGTATATGATCCAAAACCTGGACATGGCCCTGCGCGTGGCGTCGCTCACCACTCTGTGTACGCCCCACAGAGGCTCCCCCATCGCGTCCTTCATCATGCGGTTCCCCAAATTTGCCGTGAAATACGTCTGCTTCTGGGTCAATACCGCCTACCGTGTGCTGGGAGACCGCCAGCCGGACAGCTTCACCGCCTGCGAGGAGCTCAAGCGCGCCGGGAGTCTGGAGACCGAAACGGTGAACCTGGCGGACGGCGTACTCTGCCAGAGCTTTTCCTCTTCCATCCGGAAAGGCAAGGGAAGGCGGGACTTCGTGATGACCATACCCCACATGTTTTCCCGGTTCATCGAAAAGGACAGCGTGACAGACGGCATGGTGCCCCGGGATTCGGCGATATTCGGCCAGTACCGGGGCGACTGCGTGGACGATTCCATATCCCACACCGAGATCGTGGATTTTATGGTGCGGGACAAAAAGCGGGACAAGATATATGCTTTCTATTCCGCCCTGTGCGAGGAGCTGGCGCAGGCCGGTTTGTGACCATGCGGAAGGCGCTGATCCCGGAGGACGGGCAGTGGCTGAATGCAGAGCCCTGTTTCCACTCCAAATCTCTGAATTGACGGGGAACGGATTGCTTCGGCCTGCGGCCTCGCAATGACAGAAAGGGTGTGCGCTTAGATAGCAGGGACGGATTGCTTCGTCGCTTTGCTCCTCGCAATGACAGGGACGGAGGAGTGCACAATAATCATCACTGTGTCCCCGCCGAAGGCGGAAAATGGGTTTCCAAAGGGGGCGAAGGTCGGCACCCGCCAGTGGGGCGCACGCAGCCGCCGCCCAGTGGGCGAAATGCGGCGGAGTAAGCCCAATGAGCAAGGGAGCTTTTGGATAT
>CADAGW010000111.1 GCA_902787475.1 uncultured Eubacteriales bacterium | reverse complement strand
AGAGACGGGATGCGCTGGAGGTGTACGCATGATCATGAGCGGATGGGCCTATGTGGCCAGCGCCGGGGAGACGTGGGACAGCGCGGCCATGGCCATATACGACGGGGACGAGATCCGGGCGGCGGAGCTGATGTGCGCCAATCCGGTGATCCAGCTTTCTGGGAAGACCGTGTTCAGCGGTGGCGAAAGGCTGCGGGTGCCGGTGGTGGATACGCGTGAGGCGGAGAGCGGAGAAAGCGCGCCATGGAGACGGTGACGTCGGAGGTCGAAAAAAGGGTTAAGTGATGAGGACATTTATGTCCTTATGAAACCGTAACGGGCAAAGGAGGGGAAATATGCCGCTGGCAAGCTGGGGCGGGCACATATTCGAGGTGTCGGCCAAAACGATACGGAGCTTTCAGGACCTTCAGTACAAGGCCGGGTGCGAGACGGAAGAAAAGACGGCAGGGACGGAAAAGTACGAGGCAAAGAAGGCTATCGACCCGGTGAACGTGAGCTTCACGGCGAACCTTCGTAGCTATTTCGGGGTGGACGTGCGGAAAGAGGCGGACGCCTTTTTGCAGGAGGCCCGGGAAGGGAAGAAGGATCACTTCTACCTGGCGGGCGAGAAGCTGTTCGGGTGCATGCTGATGCTCAAAAGCGCGGAGGTGAGCGACCCGGTGCTGGGGATGGACGGATTTCTCAAAGAGGCCAAGTGCGCCCTGACGCTGGTGCAATGCGAGAAGATGAGCGGAGGCACGGGAAGCGGGAGCGGATCGGGCGGAGGCACCGGAGGCGGCACGGGAAGCGGGCAGAAGGTGAGCGTGCGGAAGGAAAAGGTGACGAAGGAACTGACCACAGTCGGGGGGCACGACAGGAAGAAGCTGGACCCGCTGGATTATGCCGTAAAGGTGGGAAAGGGCACGGATTCTACGAAGAGGAGCACGACCAGCACCACCAGCACGAAGACCACGACCACGACGGCCATCGCCAAGGCGATCCAGGACACAAAGGGCGCGGCCATAAAGAGCTGGAGCAAGGGCGGCAGTACCGTCACGAAGGGAAAACTGGTGGCGGAGAAGTAAAGGGGGAGAAACGGTATGGCGGTATACGAGATACAGGGGAGCGGGACGGATACGGGGAGCCGTATCCGGGTCGAGGTATACGGGAGATATGTCAACAACGGCACCAGCATCGTGGCCGGGAGCATGGGCGAAAACGGGGCGACGGAGCTGGCGTTTTACGGGGTGCCCGAAATGGACGAGGGCCAGGTGGTGACTCTCAAATGGCAGGCGGACGGGGAAAACGGGCCGGTCACAGGCGGAGAGCTGATGGCGGAGGACGAGGAGACCGGGGACTGGACGTGCTGGATCGGGAGGAAGATGAGCCGATACGCCCACGTGAGGGCATACCTCCAGGTCAACGCCGGGGAAACGGTGTGGCGGAGCTATGAGTTTGGGATCCTGCACGCCCATCTGCCGGAGGAGGGCGAAGAAGCAGAGGATGAGGACGAGGCGCTGGCGGAACAGGCGCTCTCGCGCCTCAGCGAGGTGCAGGCCGAAATGGCGGAGATGCGGGAAGAGATGGCTGAAATGGCGGCGCGGTTGGCGCAGATGACGGAGGCCGCGGGAGACGAGGAGACCGGAGAGGAGGGGAGCGGGATATGAAATGATCAAGAGCGATTACTATAGCCTTTATCCCAACAGCGACGGCACGTGGGACGCGTATCTGGTGCCCGATCCGGGCGGGAAGGTGTACATCGTGCGGGGGATCGCGGACGGGAAAGGGCTGGAGGAAAAGCTACGGTGGGAATACGGAGAATACCTGAAGGACGCGAAAACAGAGGAGGAAATTTGAAATGGCACAGCAGTATATCGGCATCATGATCGTGAGCCTGTTTGTGGCGGCGGTGGTGGACTGCATCAAGCCCCTGTGGAGCAAGAACGGGGCGAAGGTGGAAGTGGCGGAGATCGTCAGCATGTGCGTGGGCGTGGTGATCGCGGTGAGCTGCCGGATCAACCTCTTGTACTACATCTCCGACGCCTATATCCAGCTTGGCGCGCCGAAATTTGTGGAATATATTTTCTACGTGATGACCGGCATCGCCATGGGGCGGGGAGCCAGCTTTTTGAAGGACATTTGGGAGCGGGTTCAGCAGGTGGCCGGAGGCAGAAAGGCCGAAGAGAAGGCCGAAGAGTAAATGCGAACGCGCTTTCGCATTGCGCGGGAATTTGAAATGGTGGAGGCCAAAAGGAAATGATGGAAGCGGGGCTTTACTGCGCGGACTGCGTGAAGGCCATGCGGGAATTTCTGGACGGATACTTCGATCTGGCCATCGTGGACCCGCCCTACGGCGACGGAATCAGCGGGGGGGGGTACAGCGATTCGGAGGCTGGTTCAACCGGTACAAAGAGATGAGCCTCAACGAACCGGGGGAACCTGGGCCGGGAAGTACGGCAAAAAAATCATCGCGTGGGACGAAGCCCCCGGAAAAGAATACTTCGACGAGCTTTTCCGCGTCTCACGCGAGCAGATCATATGGGGCGGGAATTACTTCGAGCTGCCCAGGACGCGGTGCTTCCTGGTGTGGGACAAAATGGCCATCGCCGAAACGTTTACCATGGCCATGTGCGAGTACGCGTGGACCAGCTTCCGGGGGAACGCGAAGATCTGGAGAGGCGCGCCGCAGGGGACGAAATGGGAGAAGCGGATCCACCCGACGCAGAAACCGGTGAAGCTGTATATGTGGCAGCTTAAACTGTTCGCCAGGGACGGGATGCGGATCCTTGACACCCACGCGGGGAGCGGGAGCCTGGAGGTGGCATGCATGAGGCAGGGTCTTAAATGCTGGGGGTTCGAGATCGACCAGACGTATTACGAAATGGCCAGGCGAAGGATCGAGGAAGAGGCCGCGCAGGTCAATCTGTTTGAGGAAGGCGGGGAATATGAACAGTCCTTGCTTGAAATGCCCTGACCGAAGTGAAGGGTGCCACGGATCATGCGAGAGGTACGCCAAATACGTGGGGCGGAGGCGGGCCATCGCCCAGGCGAAGGCGAAATGGTACGCGGACGTTGGCGCGGCGGTGGAAAGCGTGCTCCGCAACAAGAAAAGACATGAGAAATAAGAGAAACCCCGCGGTGATCCGCGGGGTTTTCAAATGGTCGGGCGGCGTTTGGAATGGTCGGGCGGCGTTGCGTCAGGTCTCCGGGTCGTATTCGTCGGGGAGGATGAGGCCCAGGAAGTCGTCGTATTCGCAGGGCACCACAATGTTTTTGCCGTCCGGCAGAAAGGTGTAGCCCTGGGAGAGGACGAAGCGGACGGGCATGGGCACCTGGTAGTCCTCCGGTTTTTGGGCCGCCTGGTCGGCGAAGCGATCCGGTATGGCCAGGATGTCGTCGCCATAGCGGGAGGAACGCAAATGCTCCAGCTCCGGGGGAACGGCGGTTTTGCGGGGCTCCTCGGGGCGAGGCGCGTGGGGCGAAAGGGTGCAGCCGTCCTGGGTGCAGACGGCCCGGGCCACGGCGGCCAACGAGGCCACGGTGGGGAAACGGGCGTACATGGAGCGGATGGAGCGATGATAGGCCACAGTATCAAATGGTTGAGACGATATGTCATGGATGATGGTATATATGACGCGGGAGAAGGAAGTGGGCAGGCCCAGCACGCGCATGGAGCGGATGGTGCCGGACTGATCCACCAGGAGGATGTGGAGAGGGTAGCCGTAGGGCTCGTAGGGCATGACGAGGGAGGGCGGGGTGCCCAGGTGGGGCGTGTAGGTGGCGTCGTACTCGATGGGGCCAAACTGGGCCGTCATGACCAGCAGATCGTCGAAACGGTCACAGGTGAGGCGGAAGGGGGTGTCGGCGGCGAAGGCGGAAACGTCTTCCGGCGAGGGATCGGTGAGGGCGCAGAGCAGGGAAATGACGTTGCCGGAGATGGAAATGTACATGGTGTCGCCCAGGGAGGCGAAGCGGGAAATGGTCTGGCGGCGTGCTACATGTAGTCGTCCAGGTCCTCCCGGTAGGGCTGGGGCTTGCGGCGGGTGCGGGGTTTGCCGTAGCCGTAGACCCGGGGCCGGGAGGGGGCGGAGGAAGTGCGGGTGACGGTGCGCACGGTGACGCGGCGGGGCGGATCGGCGGGCGGGGAATGGCGGGAGGTGTAAAAGAGGATGAGCCCGGCGATGGTGAAGGAAATGAGGGGCACGACAAGGGCGATCATGGAGCGGCCTCCTTTTTTGAAATGGTGGGGCGCATTGCGTCAGAACGGCCGGAGGCTGACGCCTCCATTGTGCAGGTCGATGCTCTCCAGGGTGCGGGGCTGGGAATTTTCGTCGTAGGCGATGTATACGGGCAGGCCCCCCGGAAGGGTGGACAGGAGAGAGGCGAAGTCCTGCGGGAAGATGTCGTCACAGCAGACTTCATGGACGGATGCGCCGTCCTGGGTGTAGGAGAAAAGATTTTCGTAGCCGGGATCCGGGGCGGGCTCCTCGCCGAAGGGGAGAGAAGCGCGGCGGAGGCTGGACATGCTGGAATAGACGGTCACGCGGTCAGAGGATACGGCGATCTTGCCGATGATGGTATCCAGCTGGCCGGGCTCGTCGCCCTGCGCGTCGACGATGACATAGGACGGCGAAAGGGAGAGGGCACGCAGCAGATCGGAGACGGTGACGGCCAGGCCGCGGGCGGTGAAACGGCGGTTGATGTAGGGCAGGGCCCTGGCCATGTCCGGGTGCTCCTCGCTGGCGGTGACGTCGAACAGCTTCCAGGGGTCCGGATTGAGGGAACCGCAAATGACCTGGGCCTTTACGGCGTCCATGGGGCCTTCCAGAATGGCCGGATCGCCGTTGAAAACGCGGGCGAAGGGTGTGTTGTGGGTGTCGTGCCACTCCACCAGCACGGCGGAGGATCCGGAAAGGGTGCAGGGGCTGAGGGTGTAGCGCTTGCCGCAATATGTGTATTTGATCATGGTGGTGGTCTCCTTTTTGAAATGCTGGGGCGGCGTTGCCCGCCCGGTGAAGGGCGGGCGCTGCGGTGTGTCAGGCGTTGGCCTGGGTCAAAATGGCGTCGATCTCGGCGATCCGGGCGGCCAGCTTCTCCCGCTCCTGGCGGAGGGCGTCCAGGTCCACGGAGGCGGGGCAGGCGGAAATGATTTCCGCCCAGGAGGGCACGTCGGAGAGCTTCGCGGCGGGCACCTCGTCGATCTTAAAGACGGCCCCCGCGGGGATGTAGCAATACGGGTTGTTTCTGCTGCCCCCGGACTTGGGGAAGCCCTCCAGGAAGTGCACGCCGTCGCCGGGGTAGCCGCCGGAATCGCGGCCCTTGGCGCGGGCCAGGGAGACGCCGAAAAGGGAGACGGTCAGCTCGTAGTCGTTGGAATCCTTGACGGCGCGGACGGTGACGGTCTGAAGGTCGGCGCTCTCCACGTCGTCGCGGCCATAGATGGCGCGCATGGCGGCGCGGGTCTCCTCGATGCGGTCCAGGGAGACGGCCCAAACGCGGTGCACGCTGTCCCAGCGTCCGCCCAGGCGCTTGATACGGTCCACGAAAGCGGGGTTGTAGGGGGTGGTGATGCGGGCGGTGTTACCCTCGGTGGTGATCTCGAATGTGGCGGCCATGTCTGTATCCTCCTATGCGTAATTATAACGATTTTTGGGGCGGTGTCAATAGCGGCGGGGCGGGATGCGTGGGGCCAAATGGCCCCGCGGCGTTACGGGGTGACGGCCTCGGAGATCTCCAGCAGCTCCCCGCAGTCGTCCAGGATGCGCAGGGCCTCGACCTGGGCCCTGGCGTGGTCGGGGGCCTCAATGGGGATGCGGACCACGGAGCCGCAAATGGTCATGGTGGCGGTGTAGGTGCGGGGGGCGGGGAAAATGCGGTCAATGATGGTGCGGGCGGAAAGATGCTTTTTCATGGGTGTACCTCCTTTTGTTTTTTGAAATGGTGGGGCGGCGTCGTGGCGGTCTGAAATGGTTGGGCGGCGTTGCCGGGTCAAATGGCCGGGCGGCGTATGGTGGACGGGTCCAGGCGGAGGATCAGCGAAAGCAGCTTCTTCCTCACGTCGGCGCTTTTGGTGGCTCCCTGGCGTATGGTGTCCCGGATGGACGCGGGGCATATGTCAATCGCGTACTGTATGAGGGCTTCTTCCGCGCTCTGCAGCAGGGCGGCGGCGGTGGTCAGATCGTCGGCCAGATACCGGGGGGAGCGCTCAAACGCGGCGCTCAGGCGCTCGAACTGCTCCAGGTCGTCGATCATGTACAGCTTCGCGGGGACTTCGCCGGAGGCGGCGCGGGCTCCGGCTTCACGGAGGAAAGCGGCTTCGCCTTCCTCGTAGGCCGCGTTCACGGCCTCATAGTTGGCGCGGGCGGCCAGATAGGCGGCCTGCTCCAGGGACAGGGTTTTTTCGGACATGGGGGATACCTCCTTTTTGATTCTGAAATGGTCAGGGTGATTATAACCTATCGGTTATAGTGATCAGTTATAGGATACAAGTTTGCCAGCTTCGCGCAGATCCACGAAGACGGGAGAGCGGAGGGAGGGAGCGCCGGAGGCGTCGCAGGTCTCCGCCAGATAGGAGACGGTGGCCACGCGGCCAATGTAGGCGGCGGGATCGGCCCAGATGCGGCGGCGGAGGTCGGCGGTGAGACCGGCGGAGACGCGGACGGCGTGCCCCTTATAGGAGACGGTGAGAGAGCCAAGGGAACCGGCATTGCGGCCCGTGCCGGGGTTGGCGGCGATGATCTCCAGATCGGCGTCCTGGCTCAGCTTGCATTTGAGCAGGGCGGCGCAGCGTCCGAAATGGTAGGGCTCACTGTCCAGATTGATCATGATTCCCTCTCCGCCCTCGGCGCGCATCCGGTCCATATAGGCGGATACCTGCGCCGGATCGGTGCCCCGGTAGAGGGCCGGAACGGGCACGACGTGGGCGGAGGCGGGCAGGGCGTCCAGGGCCGCGCGGCGCTGGGCGTAGGGGGCGGAGGCGGCGCGGGCGTCCCAGGTGGCCAGGGGGAGCAGGTCAAAAACGCGGTACACCAGGCCGGTTTTGGGGCCCTCGGTCCTGACGATCCGGGCGGCCTCCTTGAAATTCTGGGCCGCGGTGACGCCGGGCAGGCGATCCGGCAACAGCTCGCCGTCGTACATGCCTTCAGGCAGGGCGGCCAGCTCGGGGGCGATCTCTACCAGGTCATGGATCAGGGACCCGCCGCGGGTGTAGGCGGTCGCCATGCCGCCGCGGACGATGGCCACGCAGCGCACGCCGTCCAGCTTCTCGGTGATGGTGTAGGGCTGGCCGGAGAGGGCCCCGGGCACGTCGGAGAGCTTGCGGGCCAGCATGCAGGGGACAGAGACGGGGGCGGAGGCCTGCGGCGCTTCCTGGGGGATCCTGGGGGCCGTGGCGGCCTTCTGGGCGGAGGCGGCGGAGGCGGCAGCGGGGGCGGAGGCCTTGACGCGCTCGGCCTCCAATCGCAGCTCGGCGGCGCGGCGCTTCTCCCGGGCGATTTCCAGCTGTGCGGCCTGCCTTGCCTCGGCGCGGCGCTGGGCCTCCTGGGTGCGGCGGATCTTCTCGGCCTCTTTGGCGGCCTTTAGGACCCTCTGGGCGGCCTGGGCGGCCTCTTCCCGGGCGGCGGCCTGGTTGCGCTTGACGTCCAGCCAGCAACCGAAAACCACGAGAGCGAGCGTTACAAAGATCCACGACATGGCGGGAGCCTCCTTTATAGGGTGGTAGGGCCCGCCCGGGGTGGCCGGGCGGGATCTGAAATGGTGGGGCGGCGTTACCTGGCGGCGTTCTTCACGCGGATCGTGGAATAAAACAGGGTATTGAAATAATCCACCATTCCGTTTGATTCGTCGAAGTTGTGGGACTGGAGAATCAGGTTAACTCGATGCAGGCGAGCGCGGAAGGCGGGCGTAAACTGGCGGAGGTCGTCGATATATCCGGATGCTATATCGTAATCCTTGCCGGGCTTGGCGTATTGGTCATATGTTGCGGCGGCGTGATACTCCATGATGGCGCGGCGCTCCTCCTCGGGCAAGCTCCAGAAGGCGTCCCGGTGGATGTCGCGCCCGTCCTCCGTCCGGATCCAGTACGGGAGATCCTCGTAACTGGTGGAGGCTATGTACTCGGCGCGGTCCGTGTAGTCGTCCGGGCTGGCCTTTACGGTGACGGTGATCTCCTGGCCCCCGGCGAATGTGGAGCAGCGGACGGAAACGCCCTTTTGTCCGTCCTTTTTCAGGGCCTCGCGGATGGCGGCGGAGAGCTCCGCGCCGTGAAGCATCTGGCAGTGGTTGCCGCGGTAGCCGGACGCGCCCATATAGCCCTCTATGGCTTCGGTGGAATATTCCTCCGGGACCGGGGCGGGGGTCGGCACGGCTTTTTCAGCGGCGGCGGTGATACGGGAAACAAGCTCGGAGAGCGTCAAATACTGGGGAGCGGGGAAGGTCAAAATCTTTTCCATGGTGGAACCTCCTTCTGATTCTTGAAATGCTGGGGCCAAAAGGGCCGGTCAGCGGTGGAACCGGGAAAGCTGGGCGGCCAGGGTCAGGGCGGCACGGTAGGCTTTGCAGGTCAGTTTCCGGGTGAAGGTGGTGCCGTCCTTCGTGGCCCAGAATCCCGCGCCCTGGATGTATTCGGCGGCCTTTTCGCTGGGCTCGTGGGAGAGGGTCAGCCGGGTTCGGCGGGCGTCGCCGTCAAAGGCGATTTCCCACCAGGACCCGCGGAGGGTGGTTCCGATCCACGGTTTATCGACGGCGGCGGGGGTGGTCTCGGCGGAGGCTTCCGGGGCCTCGGCGGCGGTGGCCGCCTCGGCGGAGGGTTCCGGCTCGGTGGGCAGGTCAAAGATGCTCAACTGCTCCTCCGGGACCGGCTCGGCGATCCAGCCGTTCCAGAGGGTCACGGCCTCGCCGGTCAGGGTGTTTTCGTATCCGTTCATGGCGTCCAGCGCGGCGTCGTAGTCCGGGTCGCAAGTGTGGATGGCTGCGGGCTCGTGGCCTTCCACGGTCAGGATGATGCAGTCTTTCCGCTGCTCGTAGGCGCAGGGGTAGGCGTTGCCGTTGATGATCAGGGCTTCCGGGGTGAAGTCAACGCGGGTTTCGGTGGTGGCGGTGTTGGTGGTGGTCATGGGGATACCTCCTATGCTTTTTATATTTTGCGGCTATCCGCGACGGCCCCGGGGGACCGTTTCGGCCGGTTGCCGTCCGGCTCTCGTTCAGGCGGAGGGGGGCGGGGTTTTAGCCCTGATGCATCCCCTTTTCTATCTCCATGCCGTCAATGATAATATAAACCGTTTGGTCGTATCCGTCCGGGCGGGCGGTGCTCTCGGGGTTGTCGGGGTCGTACCGCTCTACGGTGTAGATCTCGCAGGCGTGGACGGTGTGGAAGATGCCTTGGGCCCTGCCGCCTATCCAGACGGCCAGGATCGCGGCGGCGATCAGGGCGGCGGTGATGGTCTTTTTCATGGGGTGGCCTCCTTGGTGTTGATCGGGCTGTGCCCGTCATGGGGGATTATAGCGCAAGCTATGCAGGGTTGTCAATAGCTGGGGCTAAATTCGCATTGTTAAATTTTAGCGCAAGCTATTGTGAAATGGTCGAAATGGGGGTAAAATAATGATCGGGAGGTGAGCGCTTGCCAAAGCAGGACGCCGGAAAAATCCGAGCATGGAAAATAAAGGAAATTGACAGGATCACGATTGAACCGCGGAAGCTGCTACAAATCCCCGCCCGGATCGCCGCGGCGGTAGAGGCTGGCCGGGCCGCATCCCGGCAGGAATACATTATACGAGCGATCACAGAGGCCCTGGACCGGGACGGGATCCCGGAGGCCAAGCAGATGGACGACGACAAAACCCCGGAGGCATGACGCCCCCGGGGCTTTTCTTTCCCCTCTCCCCCGCGGCGGAGGCCAGACGGCTGGCCCCGGATCGGCGGAGGACGCCGGGCCCAGATGATCCCCGGCGCGGCGGCGGAGAGCTGGCCCAGATCGCGGCGGCGCGAAATGGTCAGGGCGGTTAGCTGGCCCGGATGATCCAGACCCAGGGCGGAGGACGGCGGCGCGAAATGGTGGGGGCGGTTAGCTGCCCCGGCTCCGATCCCGGAGGATGCGCCCCCCGGCTCCCGGCACGCTGGCCCGGACTGGAGGACGGCGGGCCCAAATGATCCCGCCCGGATCGGAGGACGGCGGACCGCTGGCGCGATGATCCCCCAGGGCGGCGGAGGCCGGAGAACTGGCCCCGGCTCCGATCCTGGCCGCGGTGGCCCTGCTGCCGGTGAGCTGCCCAGGATCGGCGGCGGGCGCGATGATCCCCGGCGCCGCGGCGGGCCGATGAGGCCGCCCCCCTGTATTACCTCGTTCCTGTGTTCGAGCACAGAATTAACCCAGGATAGATTTTCCCATTCACTACGTTCATGGTAAAATCATTACTATAAGCTCCTACCCCTATAATCCCCTCCCTCATGGACTTTGGTCGGTTAGCTGCGCGGCGATCCGGGCGGCGCTGGCCCTGCTGCCACC
>CADAGW010000110.1 GCA_902787475.1 uncultured Eubacteriales bacterium | reverse complement strand
GCTGGGCTGGGGCGAGGGCCTCTTTTTCGCCCTCTTCCACTCCGTCTCCGCTTTCTGCAACGCGGGCTTCGACCTCTTCGGCACAAGCCTTCTTGGCTTCGCCTCCGACCCCGTAGTGCTCTTTACCCTCATGCTCCTCATCGTCTCCGGCGGCCTGGGCTTCGCGGTGCTCCTGGACATCTTCAACCGGGGCGGCCTCATGACCCACACCCGCCTGGTGCTCACCTCCACCTGCGCCCTCCTTGGCGCGGGCTTCGTCCTCACGCTGGCCCTCGAATGGAACGGCGCCCTCTCCCCCATGCCCTGGCCCCACAAGCTGACAAACGCCCTCTTCCAGTCCGTGACACTGCGCACGGCGGGCTTTGCCACCTTCGACCAGGCTTCCCTCCGCCCGGTGACCAAGCTCATGTGCTGCCTCTTCATGTTCATCGGCGCGGCCCCGGCCTCCACCGGCGGCGGCGTCAAGGTGACCACCTTCGCGGTGGTGGCCCTGCTGGTGACCTCCGCCGCCCGGGGCGAGAGCGAGCCTGTGGTGGGCAGAAAGCGGCTGGAAAACAGCCTGCTTTTGCGGGCGGTGACGGTGTTCCTGGTGGGCCTGTGCGTGGCCTTCGGCGTGTCGGCGTGGCTCATTTATCTGGAGCCTTCCATGCCCCCGCTGGATCTCATCTACGAGGCCTTTTCCGCCTTTGGCACCGCGGGATTGAGCTGCGGCGTCACGCCGCTCCTGGGCCCCGCCTCCCGGGCGGCATTGATATTCGCCATGTTCCTGGGCCGCGTCGGCCCCCTGACCCTCACCCTGGCCATCGCCCGTCGCCAGCGGCGGCACACCGGCCAGGTGACCTATTCCCCGGCCAAGATCATGATTGGCTGATATTGCGAGAAGGGACGGCATAGACTATGGCAGCAAAGCAGTTTCTGGTGGTGGGCCTGGGCCGGTTCGGCCTGTCGGTGGCCACGTCCCTCTATGAAAACGGCAACGAGGTCATGGCCGTGGACATCGACGGGGCCGTGGTGGAGGACGTGCAGGACCGGGTGACCCATGCGGTGCAGGCGGACATGACCGACCCGGAGGCCATCCGCGCCATCGACGCGGGCAGCTTCGACGTGGCGGTGGTGACCATAGGCAGCGACCTGAAGGCCAGCGCCCTGGCCACCATGCTCCTGAAGGAAAGCGGCGTCAAGACCGTGGTCTGCAAGGCCCACGACGACACCCACGGCCGGCTCCTTCAGCGCCTTGGCGCGGACAAGATCGTCTACCCCGAGCGGGACATGGGCCGGCGTCTGGCCCACTCTCTCGTCCTGGGCAACATACTGGACGCCATCGACGTGTCCTCCGAGGTGTCCCTGGTGGAGATCAAGCCCCTCAAAGGCTGGGTGGGCCAGGCCCTTCGGGAGCTCAATCTCCCCCGCCGCTACGGCCTGCAGGTAGTGGCCATACGGGACACAGACGGCCTCAACGCCTCCATCCGGGCCGAAACGGTGATCCACAAAGAGGACGTGCTCCTGGTCATATGCCCCTCCGACGCCCTCGCCCGCCTGGCCAAGGACGAATCGGCCCATTAGTCCCAAGGAGGACGATCCATGTCAGACCTTTCATCCCCTCTGGCCCGTCCCTACGCCGGGGGCAGCGGCCCCCTGGGCGTACTGCTCCTCCACGGCTTCACCGGCACCCCGGCCCACATGCGGCCCCTGGGCGACGCGCTGGTGGCGGCGGGCCATCGGGTGCGCATCCCCCTTCTGCCCGGCCACGGCACAAGCCTCAGCGACATGAACAGGACCGGCTGGCGGGACTGGCTTGCGGCGGCCAAATCTGAATACTCCCTCCTCCGCTCCGAATGTGCCCTCACGGCCGTGTGCGGCCTGTCCATGGGCGGCATATTGGCCCTCATACTGGCGGAGGAATACGTGCTGGACGGCGTCATCACCATCTCCGCCCCCCTCTACCTTCGAAAGCCCCTCTCCCGCCTGGCGCCACTCCTGGCCCCGGTGATGCCCTACGCCCGCTGGAGCCGGGCCCAGGTCAAAAAAAAGAGCGGCGAAAAGTACCGCGACGACTTCCTCCGGGAATACAGCATCGGCTATTCCGGCGTGCCCACCGGCCGGGTGCGGGACCTGACCCACCTGACCTTCCTGGCCCACCGGGACCTCTACGCCGTCTCCGCGCCCATATTGGTGGTGTCCTCCGGCAAGGACGAGACCGTGTCCGCCGTCAGCGCCCGGCGCATCCTCTCCGGCGTGTCCTCCCGGGTGCGCCAGGAGCTGCTCCTGCCCAACTCCCGGCACGTGAGCCCCATCGGCCCGGACAGGGCCCTGTTGACCGCAAGGGTGATCGGCTTTCTTTCCGACATACAGAAGGAGGCGCAAACCCCATGAAGAAGCTGCTGGCCCTCATACTGACCCTCATCTTCCTCACCCCCGCCCTGGCCGAAGGCGTCACCCCCGATACCCTCTACGACCAGTTCTGCGATCTGTTCGCGGAGGAGTACGGCGTCGCTCCCGACGGGGAGCTGACCCAAAAGGCTTCGGACTATCTGGATCAGATGACCGGCCTGATCATGGAGCCCCTGGGCCTTGACCGCCGGGACGACCTGTACGCCGACTGGGAGGCCGTCATCTCCCGCCTGGACCCCTCCGTCCTTCGCCGGGGCGACGGGGGCGAGGCCGTCGCCGCCATGCAGAACGCCCTTCTCACCTGGAACCCGGACTGCCTGCCCCGATACGGCGCGGACGGTGACTTCGGAGCCGAGGCCGAATCCGCCCTCCGCTCCTTCCAGAAGGAAATGAGTCTCCCCGCCACCGGGGTCTACGACGCCGCCACCCGGGCCTACCTCACCGGCTGGGACCTGCACGACCCCCTCTACGCCCTGATCCTCTACACCGCCCAATACGCCGACGAGCACCTTATGAATGGCGAATACGCCGCCGACATCGAAGCCTCCCTGGAGGCCTATCTTGAGCCCGACAACTCCGAGCCCATCCTTCTGAACTGCGCCGTGGAAATGGCCCACATCGCCGCCACCCTCCTCTCCCAGGCCCAAATCCAATAACAAAGCGGATCGTTTCCTCCATCCCCCAGCGATGCACAAATCGCCAGGCCCGATGAAGAAACGATCCTTTTTTTCGCGCTGTATCATTGAATCGGGCAGATCATACAGCGTCGCCGCTTCGTTCCGCAGTGCGACGACAGGGCTTCTTGTCATTGCGAGGGCGAAGGTCGGCACCCGCGTGTAGCAGGAAAAGTGCCGGAAAGAGCCCAATGAGGCAAGGAGTTTTTGGATATACGGATTTCAAAAACGACTATGCCGAATTGAGTGCACAGGCCCGCAGGGCCGACGAAGCAATCCACCCCCAATCCATCCTGCCAAAGCTACTCCCCGCTCTCCGGCACGATGTCCACCATCACCACTTCCGGCGGGTTGTAAAACCGGGGCACCCGGGTACTCTCCCTGGCCAGCCCCCGGCTCACGATCATGGTGGTCCCGCCTCTTACATACCTCCCGCCCGCCAGCTTGGGGAACAACCCCTGATCCGGCGCGTACACCCCGTTGATCAGCCCCGGCACCCGCCACTGCCCGCCGTGGGCGTGGCCGCACAGCGCCAGGTCAAATCCCCGCCCGGCGTACTCCTCAAACCGCTCCGGCCGGTGGCAGAGCAGCACGGTATACAGCCCCGTACCCTTGGCCTCCGCCGCCCGGTCCAGCTGCTCCGAAAACCCGCAGGGCCACTCCGCCCCGGTCAGCCCCTTCGTGTTCTCCCCCGCCGGGTCTCCCGCGCCGCATATGGCGATCCTCTGCCCCTTCGCCTCCAATACCTCGTATCTCCCCGTCAGCACACATACGCCGTATTTCTTCAGCGCATCCATCTTCCGCCGGAACGCCTCCGCCCCGCTCCAGTACTCATGGTTCCCGGTCACGTAATACACCGGATACCGCCCAGCCAGGCTCCCGAGCAGTTCCTCCACATTTTCATCCTTCAGCTTGTCGTCAAATATATCCCCCGCCATCACCACCGCGTCCGGGCGGCCTTCGTCTATGGCCCGCGTCAGCTTCTCCTGCCCTTCCCCGTAATCGCAGGAGTGCAGGTCGGTGACCAGGCACAGCCGCACCCTCCCCGTCACCTTCCCCGTCCGCACCGTATACGCTCTTACCTTCAGCCCGTTATACAGCCCCGCGCCGATCCACGCCGCCGCGGCCAACGCCGCCAAAGCGATGACAATTTGCATTTTCCGCAACCCCTCCTCAGTCCTCTCCACAAAAAAGGCGCGGCCGGAACCGCGCCTTATCTCTATGACGGATGGATCTCAAAAATGTTTCCAGTTGAACCCTGGCGGATGGTTTTATACTGGGATACGGATTGCTCCCCCGGTCTTTCAGCCCGTCCCGCCATGACAGGAAAGCCCCGCTGCCATTGCGAGGAACGAAGTGACGAAGCAATCCGCCCCCCTTTTTCATGCTGGATCAGGTGTCGAAATTGGCCTTTGGCCCCTCCGCTTTGGCCTTGTCCGTGGCCCTGCGGTTCCCCTGCCCGGGTATGGTCAGCCCGTCCCGGGAATGATCCACCGACGCCGCCACCTCCGGCGGATTGAGCATATAGTCAAATATCTCCGCCCCGATGTAGGCCCTGGCCTCCTCCACCATCTCCGCTTCCCTGTCCGTGTCCATGGCGGCGATGGCCTCGCATATGGGCTTTCTCCCCGCGATGATCTCGCGGTTGTTCTCGTCGTATCCGTCGCAGTAGCGTATGCCCAGGTTGAGCCCGAACTCCCAGGGCCCATCCACGTAATTGTGATGGAGGAACATATCTATGGTGCCCAGCTTCTTCATCTTCTGATACGCCAGCACATACCCGTATTTCCCCTGCATCAGCGTATACGGCGCGTCGTTCCTCGAATTAAAGCCCTGCTCAGGCAGTATGATCCGCCGGGGCTTGCCCTTATAGAGGAACCTCTCCTGGGCCAGATACGCGGGCATGACCTCCAGGTTCTTAAACGTGATGCGCCTGGTCTCAAACGTCCAGTTGGGCTCCCTGTCGTTCCAGAAGTCCGGATAGGACAGGTTTTCCGGATAGGGATGGAAAGCCACGTTCCAGGGGAAGTTGCCGTCCCGGTCGCAGTTGTTCTGGATCTCGTCCATGGACTCCTTCATGCCGTAAAACCGCTTGGGCTCGCTGGGCACGTGCCGCCCGCAGAAATACTGGTCGAAGGATGTGAATACCCGGAAATTCTTCCAGTGCTTCATGGCCAGCAGCCAGCTGATCCGCATCACTTCCGTATATTCCTTCATGTACTCCGCGCAGGTCATTTCCCCGGCGTTGTTCCACACATACTGGCTGGTCACCTCGTTGCCGGTCTCAAAGCTGACCATCCAGCCGTACTTGTGGTCGGGCCGGGTATAGCGGGCAAGCATGTGGTCTATATAGGCGCAGAAGTACTTAAAGCCCTCCTCGGTGCGCAGGTTGAACGCCCCCATATAGGCCGAGGGATAACTGTAGTCATATCCCGGGTGCTGTATGATGTCCACGACGGCCTGGTCGGCCCTCTCTCCCGCCAGGAAGGAGGCGTTGACATGCCGGGACACGGCGGTGATCCCCCGCTTCCACACCCTCTGCATGGTCTTGTCTACCCTCTCCACCTCGGCCCGGTTGAAGTAATACGTCTCCCCGTCATACTCAAACTCTATGGCGTCCGGCGTGCCCTTGGACACCATCACGACGGCCTGGTTCCAGCCCATGCTGGTCTGGGCGAACCCCAGATCGTCCAGATCCTCCTCCAGCACCTTGGCGTTGATGGCCTTGAGGGGCCTGTCCGGGTAGGGATCGGTAAACTCCGACACCTCGTCCTCCACCTCGGTCACATAGCACACCCCGGGGCAGCCGCACAAAAAGCGATACACCAGCAGGTCGGTCTTCCCCGCGTACCGGGGGATCTCCCCCGCGCCGCCACGCAGGGTCACGTCCCCCTTCCATACCACCCGCCCGGGCACGAACGCAGGATCCTCCGGCCCGCACACCAGGGGCACCTGGGCCTTGATCGTCACCACGGCTCCCTCTTCGGCGCCTTCAAACCGGAAGGCGATCTTCTCCTTATAGGCTCTGATCTCAATGACCTTCATATCTTTTCCTCCTTACGCTTTCCGGAAGGTAACGCAGGTCACGCTGGCGGGCGGCAGCTCCGCCTCCATGCCCTTCATGGGCAGGGGCCGGATATGCACCCGGTCAGGCTCATCAAAATCGTTGTGGTCGTGGGGATCATTGGAAGCCAGCGTCCGGGCCGCGGGGGATGTGATCTCCCCGCCCACCGCGCCGAACCGCACCCGCCGGGAGGCCGCCGGGTCTGTGTTCACCAATGTGACCGCAGCCTTCCCGTCCTTTTCGGACGCCGAAGCGTGCACACTCCACAGGGGCGAATACCCCTCTCTCTCCCGCATGCCGCCGCCGTTGACCACGCCCACCTGCCTGGCCCCCTTGTGGGGCATATACAGTTCAAACACATGATACGTGGGCGTCACGCAGAAATGGTCGCCCCCCGCCAGGAACA
>CADAGW010000109.1 GCA_902787475.1 uncultured Eubacteriales bacterium | reverse complement strand
GGGAGGCGCTGGAGGGCAGTCTGCCCTCCAGACCACCTGACCAAAGGGACCAGTCCCTTTGGAATCCCTTCCTGCCGCCCTTCGGGCGGGACACAGGTTTATATTGGATGGCATGAAGCGGGCGCTTCGTGCCATTTTTGCACAGCGGGGAAGGGCGTGTAAATTTTCCCCATTTGCGCCGCGGGAGGGCGGTTTGACTTGCAGAAATGGGGAAAACCGTTTATAATAGATGGGTATACGGAAAAGGAGCGTCGCAAAATGCCCATCGGGGAACGGAAGAAAAAGCATCGCAAAAAGAAAAACAGGGAGCCCATACGGGTAGGCGAGAGCATACTCAAAACCGGAAGAAGCGTGCAAAGCACCACCAGGACCGTGGTGGAAAAGGCCAACGCCCTGTTCAGCAGGGACTCCATAGGCCGACTGCCCAGGTTCAAAAAGATCACCTTTCCCACCTTTATCGCGGGATTTTTCGTGCTGGTGCTCTTGATCGCCTTCGTGGCCAACAACCAGTCCATCGTGGTGGATCGGGTGACGGTGTCCATACCGGGCCTGCCGTCGGACCTGGAGGGGTACAAGATACTGGTTTTGAGCGACCTTCAGGGGGAGTCCTTTGGCGAGGGGCAGTCTACCCTGCTGCGCACCATAAACGGCCTGTCGTACAATTTGGTGCTCATCACCGGCGACATGGTGGGGCCCTCCGGGGACCCGGAGCCGTTTTATGAGCTGCTGGACGGCATGACCGCCAACCGGAAGACCTTTTTTATCGCCGGGGACAGCGACCCGGGCCCGCTTCTGGAGGCGCCCCGGGACCTGGAGAGCGGGACGCTTGAACAGTATGTGCTCGCGGACTGGATACTGGGGGCCCAGGAGCGGGGCGCGGTGTATGTGGACAAGCCCATATCCTTTACCGTGCGGGACGCCACGGTGTGGCTGACGCCGTCGTATATGCTGTCTGTGAACGCGTCGGACGAGATCGCCAAGCTGAAGCTGGAGTACAACACCGAGGCGGAGATGATCATAGACGGGGACGAGGAGACGAAAAAGATATACCCCTTCACCGCCTACCGGTACGCCCGGATGCAGTCGCTGTATGACGCGCTGGCCAGGATGGGCGAAAACGACCTGCATCTGTCCCTGTCCCACATACCGGTGACCCTTGAATACATCGCCACCGCCCAGGCCAACAGCACGGTGACCAGTGAGAACCGGCCCAGCTTTTTGCGGATGGTGGATCTGGTGGTGTCCGGGCACTACTGCGGCGGCGTGTGGAAGCTGCCCTTCCTGGGGGCGGTGTACATCCCCGACGAGAGCGCGCCAAGATACGGCTGGCTCCCGGAAAAGAGCCGGGTGCAGGGGCTCACCGCCATGAACAGCGCATACCAGTATATCAGCGCCGGACTGGGTTCCACCAGGGACGTGAAGGTGCCGCCGGTGCGGCTGTTCAACAATTCCCAGGTGACGGTGATCACCCTGACCGCCACGCTGACGGAGCTGAAATAATGCATTTGAGGGGAACGGATTGCTTCGTCGCTTTGCTCCCCGCAATGACAACGGCGGCCATGTCGTGGCGGAGAGGTCCTACAGGACGAAAAAAGAATCCCTTTCCTGAACGGAAGGTATATAACAGGACGAGACTGTAAATCAGCCTCGTCCTGTTTGTGAGGGTCAGGATTCTACCGTCTGGCCGGATAACTTGTTGATGGCCCGCTCCACGGCGTCCTGGCTGCTGCCCCAGGGCTTGTCCTTGTTTCGGTAGTCGAATTTGAGGGTGAACCATTCAAGGTCCTTTTCCACCCGCTCCAGATTTTCACGCATGAGGCGGCAGAGGGTGTCGGTAAAGCCGGCGAGGTTCTTGGCGCTCATCTCGGAAGCGGCCACGTTGAGGGTCTGGGCGAAGTGGGGCAGGCACATGCCCTTGCTCTTGGCGAACTTTTCTCTGAAGCCGCTCTCGTGCTCGTAGAGGTATATGACGGTGTAGACGTAGCGGTCCATGTTGGCGTTGAGGCGCTTGCAGAACACGCAGTCGTCCACCACCTTCATGATTTCCGCGCCGCTGTCCATGAGCCGCTTGTCGCCCATGCGCTTAAAGACGTTCTCCCCCGCCTTGGATCTGGCGTTGGCCACAGCCTGGGAGGCGATTATGTCGATCTTTTTCATGGTCTCCCGCATGTAGGTGTCGGTGATCAGCGCCAGGCCCAGCCGATTGCCCGCGGGGTACATCATGGCAAAGTGGCGGGAGCAGAAGCCGTGCTCATTGACCTCCACCCGGTGGCTGGGCTCCATCACGCTGCCGCCCAGGAAGTTTTCCACGTATTGTTCCTCGCATTTGGCCTTGATGCGGCACAGGGGGCATTCGCAGTCCGCATCGTAGGCCTCCAGTACCGGCATGGTGTCCAGATGTTCCCGCACGTTCCTCAACTCCTTTTGAAACCATTATACACGGATTGACGGCCGATTTCAAGCCCTATTTGGCCGGGCCCAGGATCATGGGCTGCATTTGCTGTCCCATGAGGGCCAGCCGGGCGGCGGGCAGGAAGACGTTACGGCGGCCCATGAGTTTTCCCAGACATTCCCCGCAGGCGGCCAGGCCGTCGTTGGTGGACACGGCCACGAGCACCGGCCTTTCGTTTCGGAGCTGGGCCTTGATGGACAGGGCCACGCAGCTGTCGGTGAGGCCCAGCGCCGCCCGGGAGAGGGTGGCCCCGGTGAGGGGCGCCACGACGAGAAGGTCCAGCAGCTTCTTGGGGCCTATGGGCTCCGCCTGGGCCTGGGTGTGTATCGCGTTTCTGGCGCAGGCCGCCTCCGCCCGGGCCACGTGGTCGCATGCCTTTCCAAAGCGGGTGTCGGTGGAAAAGCTGACCTCTGAAAAGATGGGCGTGACCTCCGCTCCCAGAGCGCAGAGGGCTTCCAGCTGGGGCAGGGCCCGGGAAAAGGTGCAGAAGGAGCCGGTGAGGGCGAAGCCTACGCGCTTTCCGGACAGTATGTCATCCATTTGCCTTCGCCTCCCCCGCGTGCCGCAGTACGGCGTCGAAGAGGATCGACCCGGCGGACTGGGGGCAGTACCGGCCAGGAAGACCCCTCTCCCGACTGGCGGTGACGCCCATTCGCCGGGCCTGATCCAGGTCGAAGCCGTAGGGCGGGCTGGCCAGGTCCATGAGGACGGCGCCGACGGGCAGGACGGAAAGATCCCGGGGAGATATGACGGGAGAGGGCACCGTGTTCCACACGAACAGGGCGCCGTCAAGGGCTGAGGCCATCTCCTCCATGGGAAGAGCCTCCGCCCCTGCCGCCTCCGCCTCCATCCGGGCCTCCGCCCGGCGGGCCGCCACCGTCACCCGGGCCTCCATGGCCATGAGGCGCTTGACCAGCGCCCGGGCGATCCGGCCAAAGCCGGTGACGGCGCATTTGGCGCCCATCAGGGCCCAGCGGCTCCTCTCCCCCGCCCGGACGACGGCCCCCTCGGCGGTGAGTCGGGCCAGGGCGTCCACGTAGTCCCCGTCGTCCATGAGGCCCGCGCAGGAGGCCTTGAAAGGCCCCTCGCAGGGACTGTGGGCGGCGTAGAGTATCCGTGCGGCGTCGGTCCTCCAGAGGCCCCTGACGCCCTCCAGGGTCTTCATATCGGGCGCTACCAGCACGTCCGCTCCCCTCTCCCCCGTGGCGATGCCGTTTTGGGCGGCCCGGGAGAGCATGGCCTCCACCCGGGCGTCTCCTCCTACGGCTGTGATCTTCATAAAAACCATCCCCCTTCCCCGGCATAGTATGACGGAGAAGGGGGACGGGTGATGGCAGGTCATTTCGCCTTTTTGAGGATGTCGCAGGCCGGGGCGGGGATGCGGCCCAGGCCGTCGGGGCCCACGTTGAGAAGATAGTTGATGCCCAGGCTGTTGAGGTGCCGCCGGTTGGCCCGTATGGCCTCGGGGCTCTTCCAGTGGTCGTCGAAGCTCTTGTAGCCCCAGGTGTCGTTGAGGGTGCAGGCGCTCTCAAAGAGCCCCTCCCCCACCTTCTTTGCCGGGATCTCGTTGTCGCCCAAAGAGGTATAGTCGCCAAGGCCGTTGCCGATGCGGGAATTGACCAGGCACTGGGGCTGGTAATGCCGCACGGTGTCAAAGAGGATCTGGCTCTGCTCCTTTGAAAGGGTCTGGGGCGTGTCGAACCAGACGAGGGCCAAGTCCCCGTAGCCGGTCAGAAGCTCCTTTACCTGGGGCAGTATCTTGCATTCAAAGCACTGGGCATAATCCTTGTGATCGTTGTCCGGGTAGTCCCATTCGTTGGTCCAGGAGCCGAAGCCGTACCAGGTGTGCCCGACGGTATAGCCGCCGCCGTTTGGCTCGCTCCAGTCCAGGTCCTGACTGTAGTACAGCCCCAGCCGCAGCCCCTGCCGGGCGCAGGCGTTGGCCAGCTCGTATATGATGTCCCGGCCGAAGGGGGTTGCGTCCACCACGTTGTAGGAGCTCACCCGGGAGTGAAACAGGGCGAAGCCGTCGTGATGCTTGGCGGTGACCACCATGTACGCCATGCCCGCGTCCCGGGCCAGGCGCACCCATTCGTCGGCGTCAAAGAGCACCGGGTTAAAGGCGGGCAAAAGCCGCCGGTATTCCTCCCCGGGGATGCGGAAGCGGGCCTGGATCCATTCCCCGATCTCCTCCATCCTCTGTCCCTTCCACTCGCCGCCCAGAAGCGAATACAGCCCCCAGTGGATCATCATGCCGTAGCCGGCGCTTTGAAACCAGTCTCCCCTCGCCATGGTCACGCCTCCTTTTTGGGATATTGTACCGCCGCAAACGCCCGCTGTCAATATTTCTGTAAAAAATCGGAACCATCGCCCATCTCAGCGCGTCTATGAGGCAGAAAAAGCCCATGCGGGAGGTACTGTTTATGAGGCGTATGGTCGTGGCCGCCCTGTTGGCGGCGCTGCTTCTCTCTCTCGTGCCGGCGGCCCGGGCGGATTCCACCTCCGCCACCGCCTCCACCTCTCTGTATGCCGCTTCCTCCTCTCAAAAGCACAACATCGCCCTGGCCGTGGGGTCGCTGTCCTACTTCACCATGGAATACGGCGACCACTTTTCCTTCAACGACATGGTAGGGCCCCGGGACGCCGCGTCCGGGTATCTGCCGGCGCTGAACGGGCGGGGCGTCAGCGTGGTGGGCGGCGGCGTGGCTCAGGTGGCCAGCACCATGTATCTGGCCCTTTTGCAGATCGACGACATCGCCTACGACAGCCTGTATTTTTACGGCGAGCGGTACACCGGCACCTATGTGACGGACGGGTATTACGCCGTGCTCACCGATTACAACCAGGGCTTGGATTTCGCCTTCACCAGCTACTTTGACGGCACGCTGTCTATATTCCTTTGGGAGGACGGGCTGGACGTGACCTGCCTGATCCTGATGGACAGCGGGGAATCGGGAAACCTGGTGGGCTACGCCTCCACCCCCCTGTACGGCACCGAGGGCAAGCGGAACAACATCGCCCTGGCGGCGGGGAGCATATTCGGGGCCACCCTCAATCAGTACCAGGCCTTCTCCTTCAACGGCCTGGTGGGGCCCAGGAAGGCCGAGAACGGCTATGTGTCCGCCGTGAACGGGCGGGGCGTGAACGTGGTGGGCGGCGGCGTGGCCCAGGTGGCCAGCACCGTGTATCTGGCGGTCAAGAGCCTGCCCAATGTGGTGGTGACGGACAAGAAGGTGTACAACAACTTCACCGAAAGCTACGTGACGGATATCAACGACGCCATACTCACGGACTACACCAACCACATCGATTTCGCGTTCTACTATACGGGGTACGGATCGCTGGTGCTGTATACGTACCTGAGCGATACGGAATGCATCTGCGAGGTGTACGAATACTGACCCCTGTCCTGATGGGAGCCGACGGAAACGCCGGCTTCTTTTTTGCCCGCCGGGGCTTTTCAAAAGGCGCATTTCGTGATACACTGTAGGAAAACCAGACGGGGGGAGCTTCGGACGTGAATACGCGGTCTCTGGGCGGAATATGGCGCGTGTATCCCTGCGACGGGCAGGGGCGGATCATAGAGCCGGGTTACGACATCACCGTGCCCGGAAGCTGGAAAAGCCTGCCCGAAATGGCGGAGCATCAGGGCTGGGTATGCTGCCGCACCGTTTTTTCCCTTTCGGAAACGGACGTCGGCCAGTGGACGCTGCTCCGCTTCGGCGGCGTGTGCCGCAAAGCCCGGGTATATCTCAACGACCGTTTCGTGGGAGAGCACGACGGCCTGCAGGCGCCTTTCCGGCTGGATGTGTCCGATGCCGCAGCGTCGGGGAAAAACCGGCTGGACGTGTATGTGGACAGCCGCAGGCCGGAGGACGACTATCTGGGGTTCAGCAGCATCTATGAGCTGATCCCCCTCCGTTTCGACGGCATCTACGACCAGGTGACGCTGGAAACCGGTCCCGGGGAAGCGCTCACCGGACTGTATACGCCCATCGAGCCGGAGGCGGGCAAGGCCCTTTTTCTGCTGGATACCCTCAGCCGCCAGCCCGGCCCCGTGGACGTTCGAATCGAACTGACCCTTTCCCTGGAGGGAAGGGCGTCCTGGAGCGATTCGTTTTCCGCTCGCCTGCTGCCCGGCGCGTCGCAAATCGCCCTGGAAGCGCCCCTTTCCTGCTTTGAGCTCTGGAGCCCGGAGCACCCCGCGCTGTACCAGGTACGGGCAGAGCTGACCGCGCCCAGCGGCCGGGACACGCTCCGCGCCTCCGCTGGCTTCAAGCAGCTTGAGACCCGGGGAACGGACTTTTACCTCAACGGCCAGCCCATATACATTTTGGGCTTTGGGGACGATTTCGTGTATCCGGAGGGGTTCCCGCCCGCCGGGGACGCGGATTTTTTCAAGCGGCGTCTGCTCCGCGCCCGGGAATACGGCTTCAATTATGCCCGCTGTCACAGTCACTTTCCCCTGGAGGCGTATCTGGACGCCGCCGACCAGGCGGGCGTGCTGGTGCAGCCGGAGCTGGCCCTGGCCAATCTGCCCCGGGAATGGATCGGAGAAAAGCAGGCCGCCCGCTTCCTGGAAGAATGGCGCGGGCTGATCGCGGCGTACCGCGGTCATCCCTGTGTGGCGGCGTGGTGCGGCGGCAACGAGATGGAATGGGGGTTTCCCTTCAGCCGGGAGCTGTACTCGATGGCCAAGGAGCTGGATCCCTTCCGGCCCGTGCAGTCCACCGACGGGAATTTCATGGCCTGCGACGTGGACGATACCTTCGATTTCGCCGGTATCGTGCCCGCGGAGTACACGGATTATCTCCCCTACGGAGAGCTTCGGGATATGTTCCGCAGGGATCGGTGCGGCAAGCCGCAGGTGATCCACGAGATGGGCAACTACACCACCCTGCCCAGCGCGGACGAGACCGCTCCCAGCGGAAAAAACGCCGAGCTGATCCGAGCGTCCCGCTCCCGGTTCCATGAGACGCAGTACCGGCGGCTCCGGGAGAATTCCCTGGCCCTTCAAAAGCTCTGTCACAAGCTGAACGTGGAACAGGCCCGTCTGTCCCCGGACTTCTGCGGCTATCACCTGTGGACGCTGGTGGATTACTACGGCACCACCCAGGGCCTCCTGGACGGCGAATATCGGGACAAAGCGTTCACCGCCGGGGAATTTGCCCGCATCAACGCCCAGACAGTCCTGCTGTGGGACGCGCAAAGCCGGGTGTTTCCCGCCGGGGAGGAGGCCCGGATCAATCTGTATATATCCCGGTATGGTTCCGACACGCCTCTCTCCGGCGTACTGCGCGCTTCTCTCGCCTGGGGAGACGAGCCTGTGGGCGAGTGGTCCGTCCCTGCCCGCTTCTCGGGGCACGGCCTGTTCCCGGCGGCGGAGATCCGCGCCACGCTGCCCCTGTCCGGGGCGGAGCGGGAATATACGCTGCGCGCCTCCTTCCGCTGGGACGGCGGGCAGATCGAAAACCAGTGGAGCCTGTTCGCCGTGCCCCGCGTTTCTCTCCGGAGGGACCGGGAAATCTACATACACTACCTGTCCCGGCATCTGGTGGAGGGGCAGGGTGTGCCGGTGCGGCATTTCACCATCCCCCAGCCCATCGGGCCGGGTCAGATCGTCGTCACGTCCCATCTCTACGGCGGTATGCTGGAGTCCGCGGAGCGCGGCGCGGCGCTGCTCCTGCTGGCCGGAGAGGACACTTTTCGGGAAACCTCGCTGCGCAACAGCTTCAAATCGCCCTGGTGGGAGGCGGGCCCCATCTGGTATCTGAACCACAGCAACAACGACCAGGCCGCCTGCGTGGTGGAGGATCATCCCGCCGCCTCCATGCTCCCCTATTCCGGCGCGTGGAAGCTGGATCTGTTCTGGGCCCTGGAGCAGGCGCCCGCGGTGAACATCGACGCCCTGGGTCTGGACGTGGAGCCGGTGATCTACGGCGTCAATACCCGCATGGAGCGCCTGTGCTATCTGTTTCAGTTTGCCCTGGGACAGGGCAGAGTGGTGATCTGTTCCCTGAACCATCTGCGCAGGGACGTGGAGCATATCGAGGTGGACTACGTGCTCAAATCCCTGATCAATTATGCCATGTCCCCGGCCTGTTCTCCCCGCAAACGCCTGACTGGTGCGCAGCTGCGGGAAGCGCTGAAACGCTGAAGGAGGATATATGGAAATCAATTACGACGCCCAAAGCCGCATGGTACGGCCCTTTCCCGCGATCCGGAAGCTGGGGGCCGTCAGCCCCAACCAGGAATCCTCCCCCTTCTCGTGGCGCTTCCCCGGCGGGGAAGAAAGGCTCATGCGCCTGGAGCTGACGGACCGTTCCATCCGCTCCGGGTTTACGGAACCCTCCTTCGCCGTGATCCGGGACTGCGAAACGGGGCGCATACTCTCCCGGGTGGGGGAAGGCGGATACTATCACTCCTTTTTCAAAGACGGGGACAGGGCCTGCGTGCTGTGCACAAAGCCCCACAGGGGCACCGCCAGCGATGAGATATGGATCTATGAAAGCTCCGATCTCCTGTCATGGCGGTGGCGCAGGCTTTTGTCGCGGCCTGGCTGGCAGTTTTACAACACCTCTCTGACGCTTGGACCTGAAGGGTATCTGCTCCTTCTGGAGGCCG
>CADAGW010000108.1 GCA_902787475.1 uncultured Eubacteriales bacterium | reverse complement strand
GCGGTAGCCGTGCCGGGTGCGCATCCGCTCCAGCATGGCCTTGCCGTCCTCGGGTTTGAGGGCGTGGATCATGTCCACAGACGCCTGATCCACCGCCAATATGTCCAGGGAGGCGGCGATGCCGATGTTGGGTGTGACCACGGGCTGGGCGCCCACGCCCTCGCAGTCGCAGGACACGGAGATGTTGCGCAGGACGTTGATAAAGGATATGTGCTTTCCGAAGAAGTCCACGGTAGCCTTGGCGGACTCGGAGATCTTCTCCATCAGCTCCTCCTCGTTCACGCCCCAGTCGTTTCCGCCCTTGGCGTGGATCATGCCCTTGCCGATCCTGCCGTCGGCGCAGCCAATGCCGATGTTCTTGTTGCTGCCGCCGAAGCCGCCCATGGTGTGGCCCTTGAAGTGGGTCAGCACCAGCAGGGAGTCGTAGTTCGTCATGTGGCTGCCTACGCTCATCTCGCTGAACCACTTGCCGCCCTTCACGGGAAGCATTTTGGTGCCGTCCTCGTCCATGATGTCCACGGTGGTAAAGGATGTCCAGCCGTTGACCTCCAGGGTCTTTCTGTGCTGCTCGGTGGTGTAGCGGTCGCCGTCGTAGAAGGTATTGGTCTCCACGATGGCGGCCTCGGGCAGCTTGTCTGCCATAAACTCCTTCACCCAGGCGCTGGGGATGATATTGGGCCCGTGGGGCTCGCCGGTGTGGAGCTTTACGGCCACCTTGCCGGTGAGGTTGGCGCACACCCGCTCATAGATCCTCTCGATGCCCCTGGGGCTCAGCTCCCGGGTGAAATAGACGATGGACTCGTTGCCGGACCGCTTGTCGTAGGGCAGGTACTTGTCCCCGCCCACGCCGCTTTTGATGTTCTGCATAGCGTTTCCTCCCTCTGCTCATTTCCGGATGCGCAGGGTCTTGACCTCGAAGGTGTGGAAGGACAGGGGCACGAAGCCGTCCTTCATCTCCACCTCGTTCTCTATATTCTCCAGCATGTCGCATTCGTACACCTTTCCGGCGGGGACGCCCACCTTAAGGCAGGCGCAGGTGTCGGCCCGCTTGGCCTCGTACAGGCGCAGGATGATGTCTCCGCTTCCGTCCTCGGCGGGCTTCACGGTGTCCACGAATACATTCGGCGCGTCCACGCTGAAGGCGCTGAAGGTGTCCGCGGATCCCTCGGCCACCTGCATGGGCACGTTCAGGTCGTAGGCCTCTTTCACCACGGGGCTGTCCATGAAGGGGCCGTCCCAGGCGGTGAAGGCATAGGTGAAGGTGTTCTCGCCGTTGTCGGCCCGCATTTCGGGGCTGCCCGCGGCCCGGAGCAGGGTCAGCTGGAGGGCGTTGCCGTTCATGCTGATGCCGTATTTGCAGTCGTTTAATACCGCCGCGCCGTGGCTCTGGTCGCACAGGGCGCTGTAGCGCTGGTTGCACACCTCGAAGCGGTCGCTGTCGTAGAGGCGGCTTCTGTGGGTGGGCCGGGCCATGTAGCCGAACTGGATCTCGTTGAAGCCCTCGGTGGCCTTCACGTCCACGGGGAACTCCACCTTCAGGAGCCTGTGGAGCTCGTGCCAGTCCACACGGGTCACGAAGTCCAGCCGCTTGCTTCCGGCGGTCAAAACGATGTCCTGCTCGAAGGTGGAATTCATCACCTTGCGGCACACGTGGACGACAGCCCGAAGGCCGCCCTCTTCCTTCACGGACACCTCCACCGGCTCGTTCAGCTCCACGCCCTGCAGGATGTAGTTGCTGTCGATGTCCCAGGCGTCAAACAGCCGGGGCACGTCCTTGTAGGCCAAGAGGCGGTTCATATTGCCCTTGGCGAATTCCCGGCCCGTGTCCTTATTGACGAAGGAGACCACCTCGCCCCGGTCGTTGATCACGGCCTTGACCATTTCGTTCTCGATCACGGCGCAGCCGCCGTCCATCCTGGCGCACACCAGGGCCGCTTCGGCCTTACCATCGGCGGGAATCAGGGACACAGCGCCCATGGAGGGCACGCTGACCAGCGCCCACGCGCCGTCGCCCGCGGCCTGCACCGGCACAGACTGGCCGTCCAGGGTCCTGGCGCCGTTTTTGAACGCGGCGGGCAGGCACACAAGGCCCGTGCGGGGGAAGGACACGGAGTTAAACACCGTCACGCCCTCGCCCTTGGTGAGCGTTTTCACCATGTCGCGGCACACGTCCTGGGCCTCGCCGATGATCCACTTGTGATCCCTGCGGGCGTCCACATACACCCGGGCGATGGAGGAGCCGGGCAGTATGTCGTGGAACTGGTTGAGGAGCAGCTTTTTCCAGGCCGCGTCCATGCGGGCGAGGGGATACTCCTGGCCCCGGCTCATGGCCACGCTGCCCCACATCTCGGCCTCGCGCAGGGCCAGCTCGCTCTTGCGGTTGCCCTTCTTGATGGCCGCCTGGGAGGTGAACACGCCCCGGTGCGCGGAGAAGTACAATTCGCCCACGTAGGTGTGCTGGGGTCCGCCCTTGTCCTCCATGTCCTTAAAGAACTGGGTGGGGGAGGCGCTCTTTACCCTGGGCATGCCCTCCAGGTCATGCTCCCGCTCCAGATACTCGATGTGATCCCGGCAGGGGCCGCCGCCGCCGTCGCCGTAGCCGTAGGGCAGCAGGAACGCGTCCAGATCCCGCTTCTGCACCCGGCCCTTCCAGGTCTGGCAGATCTCCTTGGGATCGGTGCGGTAGGTGTAGCTGGTGGGCAGGAAGGACACCACCTCGGTGCCGTCCGCGCCCTGCCAGGTGAAGTAGTGATAGGGGAACCGGTCGCCCTCGTTGTAGCTCCAGAAGATCTTCTGGGTCACCAGGTACTTGACCCCGGTCTTTTTCAGGATCTGGGGCAGGGCGGCGGAGTAGCCGAAGGTGTCGGGGAGCCAAAGGATCTCGGAGTCAACGCCCAGCTCGTCCTTATAGAACCGCTTGCCGTGGAGGATCTGCCGCACCAGGGACTCGCCGCTGGTCATATTGGTATCGGGCTCCACCCACATGGCGCCCTCGGCGATCCACTGGCCGCCCTTTATGGCCTTCTTGATCCGCTCGTACAGCTCGGGATAATGCTCCTTCACCATCATATACGCGGCGGGCTGGCTCTGTATGAATTTATAGTCGGGATAGCGCTCGATGAGGCGCAGCTGCTGGCCGAAGGTGCGGCTGGTCTTGCGGATGGTCTCCGCCATTGGCCACAGCCAGGCCAGGTCGATGTGGGCGTTGCCCACGGCGTAGAACACGGGGGCCGTGGTGCCGTTGTGGGCGGAGAGAACGGGCTTTAGCGCCTCTCTGGCCGCCCGGTAGCTTTCACACCGGGCCTCAAAGTCCTGCTCGAAGTCGCAGATCAGGGTGGCCTGTTCAAGAGCGGCGGCCAGTTTGTCGGCCCTCAGGCTCTCCGGGTTCACCTGGTCGCCCACCTGCCTCAGGGTGTCCAGATCCATATACAGCTGATAGGCGTCCTCGTTCCATATGCCGTAGGTCATGTCGCCCAGCGTGGCCCGCTCGCCCTCGGTCTTGGGATCCTGATAGTCCCCGGGCAGCACGGGGCCGGTGGCGCAGCCGCCCAGCCGGCTCTCGGGATAGTAATGGCCCGCGTAGGCCTCAAGGAGCAGGTCGTATTCCGTCCCCGGCACGCCGGAGAGGGTCAGTATATTGTCGATGATGTAGTGATGGGGCGTGGCCACCCACTCGGCCCGATAGGTGCCGAAGGACTGACCGTTTACAAATATGGTGGTCTCGCCGCCGGTGGTCAGGTTCATGGCGATCTGACGGCCCGCCGCCTTTTCGGGCAATACGATCTTACTGCGCATCCAGCAGTATTCCCAGGTGTGGCCCCACTTGGTGCCGGGCGCCATGGGGGAGAAGGGGCCCTTGGCCGCGTCCTCCGTTGTCAGCTGGTCCATGGTCATAAAGGCGTCCACGTCGATGGAGCCCAGGGGGATATACAGGTCCTTCTTGAGTGTCTCGATCCAGTGATTGAGACGGTCCCGCCATTCGGAATGCATGTATTTCATGCCGTCGTCCTCCTCCTGTTTTGTGGCATATGCCCGATTCCCGGTCCGCGCATATCTCGTTTCATTATATCACCATCCCTCCGTCACCGTCAACGATTCAGGCGTGGAAAATGCGGCTTTCTTGGGTTAAATGCTTTACATTTTGCCTTCAAGAGACTATAATATACACTATAATACAATTGCGGAAGGGTGGTTTTGGCATGAAGCTGAACACCAAACGGACCCTGCTCATAGGCCTTGCCTTTTTCTCCATCTGCGCCTTCTGGCAGATGTACGACACGGTGATCCCCCTGATCCTTCGGGATACCTTCCATGTGGGCGACACCCTGGCCGGGGCCATCATGGCCGCGGACAATGTGCTGGCCCTGTTCCTTCTGCCCATATTCGGCAGGCTGTCCGACAAGACGGACACCCGCATGGGCCGGAGGATGCCCTTTATCATGGGCGGTACAGCGGCGGCTGTCGTGCTCCTTCTGGCCCTGGGCTGGGCCGACGACCCGGGGCGCTTGGCCCTGTTCCTGGTCCTCCTGGGATTGATCCTGGTGGCCATGGGCACCTACCGCTCTCCCGCGGTGGCCCTGATGCCCGACGTGACCCCCAAGCCCCTCCGCTCCAAGGCCAACGCCGTCATAAACCTCATGGGCGCGCTGGGCGGCGTATATTCTCTGGCGGCCATCCGCCTCCTGGTCAAGACCCCCGAGACGGGCAGGGCCAATTACCTGCCGGTGTTTCTGGCGGTGGCGGCTCTCATGGCGGTGAGCGTGGCGTTTTTGGCCTTCCGGGTGAGGGAGCGGGAGATCCGGGTGCCCGCCGACCCCGCGGAAAAGGAGGAGACCAGGGGAGGAGACAGACTGCCCCCTGAAAAGATGCGCTCCCTCGTACTCATCCTCATCTCCGTGGCCCTGTGGTTCATGGGCTACAACGCCGTGACCACCGCCTATTCCAAGTACTTTACCTCCATGTGGGGCGATCTCTCCGGCGCG
Organism: uncultured Eubacteriales bacterium; assembly: GCA_902787475.1. Lineage (GTDB taxonomy): Bacteria > Bacillota > Clostridia > Christensenellales > Aristaeellaceae > RUG13279. Next base: position 1,580 of record CADAGW010000108.1, on the reverse strand, counting down.
GCCAACTGCCTGATGATCGCCACTGTGGGCGCGGTGGTGTCCTACATCCCCGTGGGCGTCATCTCCAGCCGCATCGGCCGCAAGGCCATGATACTCATCGGCGTGGTGATCCTCTCCGTCTGCTTCGCCCTGGCCGGGCTCATTAAAACCTTCAGCCCCGTCATCTACGTGCTCTTCGTGGTGGTGGGCTTTGCCTGGGCCTCCATCAACGTCAATTCCTACCCCATGGTGGTGGAGATCAACCACACCGGCGACTTGGGCAAATACACCGTCTACTACTACACCTTCTCCATGGCGGCCCAGATCGTGACCCCCACCGTGTCCGGGTGGCTGCTGGAGCACGTGGGCTATCATACCCTCTTTCCCTACGCCTCCATCATGGTGGCGCTGGCCTTTGTGACCATGCTCTTCGTGCGCCACGGAGACAACAAGCCCGGCAAGGCGGACAGCGTGCTGGAGCATTTCGACGTGGAGGACTGACCGTGACCGCGCTGTGTGTGTTTGCGGCCGTATTGGCCCTGTGGCTGTTTCTGATATTCCCTTCCCCCAAAAGGCACAGGATCGACTCCTGGCGGGGCAGGCTCCTGGCCCACCGGGGCCTCCACGACGCCGACCATGGCATCATCGAAAACACCCTCCCCGCCTTCGAGGCGGCCTGCCGCTCCGGGTATGGCATCGAGCTGGACATCCAGTTCACCCGCGACAAAAAAGTGGTGGTGTTCCACGACGACGACCTCACCCGCCTGTGCGCTGATAACCGCCTCGTCCGCCAGGTTGACTATGAAGAGCTTAAAACCATGCGCCCCGGCGGTGGCACAGAGCCCATACCGACCCTCAGCGAAGTCCTGAGAACGGTAGGGGGCAGAGCGCCCCTTTTGATAGAGCTTAAAAACGGCCCGGACAACGCCCTTCTGTGCCAGGCCCTGGTGGCGCATCTCAAGGACTATCGCGGCGAATATATCGTCGAATCCTTCAGCCCCTTCATCGTCGCCTGGTTCCGCTGTCACGCGCCACAGATCCCCCGGGGCCAGCTGTGTACCTCCCCCCGCGGCTACCGCCCCAAGGTGCCCTGGATCGGCGGGTGTGCCCTCTCCGCTCTGCTGTTTAACTGCCTGGCCCGCCCGGACTTCATCGCCTACGACGCCAGCGCCCGGTGCCTGGGCCCCCTCCTCCAGAGGCTCCTGTTCCATACGCCCCGGGCCGCCTGGACGGTCAGAAACGGCGCTCTCCTCGCCGCCGCCCGGAAAAAGGGCGACATGGCCATATTTGAATCCATCCGACCATAGCAAAAGGGCCGCATTTTGCGCACTCACAAACAGGGTTTGTGGGCGCGGAAGTGCAGGATTTGTGCATCTGCGATGCACGGGCAATCCTGCACCCAAAACGGAATAGGGAGCCTGCGACCGTACATGCCGCTTTCCGGCTCCCTTATTTCATCGGGGCTTTGGCCCCGAACCCCGGGGTTTGCAAGCGCAAGCCCCTTGTTTTGTACTGTTATTTCCTTTCCCGCTTCCAGGCCTCCACAGCCCGGGCAACCTTCAGATAATCGTTAGACAGTATGGTATCTATGCCCATATCCA
>CADAGW010000107.1 GCA_902787475.1 uncultured Eubacteriales bacterium | reverse complement strand
CATGAGCCTTGGCGCTTCTCACCGCCAGATACGCCCCGTGGGCCAAGGCGTCGTCGCTCAATACCGCTCCGCTCCCGCCGCACACCGGGCAGACCCGGGTCATGCTCTTCGTGAGCGTCTCCCTCTGCCGCTTTCGGGTCATTTCCACCAGTCCCAGCGAGGTGATGCCCGCCACCCGCACCCGTGAGGGGTCGGCCTTCACCGCGTCCTTCAGTGCGTCAAGAAGCGCCTCCCGGCGCCCTTCGTCCTTCATGTCGATAAAGTCCACCACCACGATGCCGCCCACGTCCCGAAGGCGCAATTGCCTTGCGATCTCCCCGGCGGCCTCCCGGTTGATGGCGAATATGGTGTCCTCCACGTCGTCCTTTCCGGTGAACTTCCCGCTGTTTACGTCGATGACGGTCATGGCCTCCGCGTGGTCGATCACCAGATACCCTCCGCTTCTGAGCCACACCCGCCTATCCAGCGCCTCTTTGGCCTGCTTTTCCGCGTTCTTGGCCTCAAACAGCGTGCCGGGCCCGGGCCATTTTTTGACCCTGTCCGCCCACTGGGGGCAGAGGATCCCGGCCCTGTACGCGGCCTCCTCATATACCTCGTCCCCCTCGGCCCACAGGGCGTCCACACCCTCGCCCAGCATGTCCCGTACCGCCGATGCGATCAGGTTCTCGTCCCGGCACAAAAGCGCCGGAGCCCGCCCGTGGGCAGAGAGTACCGTCAGCCTCTCCCACAGCTCATACAGCCTTTGGGCGTCGTCATATAACGCCTTCTCATCCGCGTCCACGGCGGCGGTTCGGAGGATACATCCAAACCCGTCCCGCAGAAACCCCCGGGCGGCCCTTTTGAGCCGCTCCTTCTCCCCGTCGCTTCCGATCCGGTGGGATATGCCCACCCCGCCCCTGTCCCCGGGCAGAAGTACCATGTACCGCCCCGGCAGGGATATCTTCGAGGTGAGCCTGGCTCCCTTATCGCCGCCTATGTCCTTTTGTACCTGAAGCAGAATTTCCTGCCCCTCCCGGATCCCCTCCGGGGCGTCCTCCAGGGGCAAAAACCCGTTTTTCTCCAGCCCGATGTCCACAAACGCCGCCGCCATGCCCGGCAGGACGTTCATCACCCGGCCCAGATAGATCTGCCCCTGACGCCGGTTTCCCGCCTCCTCCGAGGCCGTCTCCACCAGCTTCCCGTCCACCATCAATGCCAGCCGCTGCCGACCGTGATCCAGATCGATCAATATCTCCTTCATATGTCAGGCGTCAAACAGATCCACCAACGATCCGTCCTCCCTCTGGGCATAGAGCCTTACCCTGTGGCACCGGGTCTGGGGCACCTCCACCCCGGCCCTCTCCGCCAGCGTGCGGATGAGAAGATCGGGCTTTAAGGTGTGGGTCTCGGTCAGCTGCAGCACGGCGTGCAGGGAATCCCCTTCCGCCTCCAGCGTCCTGGTCATGGCCCGTATGTCCGCGGGCTTTTCCCCGCTCTTGGTCTTGCGCATGGCGATCACTTCTTTTTCCGCCATGTATCCGGGCACGGCGGCGAGCAATTCCGGACAGTCCGTCACCCGTATCTCGTATTCGGCGTACCGCACCAGGGCCATGAGAGCCGCATGGCTGTCATCAAGGAGCCTGGCCCGGTACACGGGCATCTCCGGCGGCAGAGCGGAGCGCATCCGAAGAAGCCCCTCCTCCGCCGTCACATCCCCCGCCAGCTTCATTTCAAGCATCTCGGCCTCGGTGGATGTGCCCATGGCCAGGGCCGAGGCAAAGCTCATCACCGGATGGGGGTTAAACCCCTGGGAATAGGCCACCGGCAGTCCCGTGCGCCGAAGCGCCATCTGCATGAATCTTTGAAGATCCAGATGGGATATGAACCGGAGCCTTCCCAGCTTGCCAAATTGTACCGCCAGTCTCATACGCAGGCCCCCTCATATCGCTTCATGCCGCATCCGATACAGCCCTTGCGGCAGTCCTGGGTGGTCTCGGCCCGCATGGCTTTGTTGTATTCCCGGGTCAAAAACTCCTTGCTCACGCCGCAGTCCAAGTGATCCCAGGGCAGGTTCCCGTCAAGCGCCCTGTCCCGGCAGGCCACGTCCTCGGGCTTTATGCCGCACTTTTCAAAGGCCTCCAGCCACTTGTCGTACTTGAACTGGTCGCTCCACCCGTCAAACCGGCATCCGAGCCGCCAGGCGGTCTCCAGCACGTCGCACATCTCCCGCCCGCCCAGGGCGAAGGTGGCCTCCATGAGGGACAGATCCGGCGCGTGATACTTAAAGTCCACGCCCTTGAGCTTGCGAAGCTCGTCGCGGAGAAGCCTCTGCCGCCTCACCACGTCCTCGTATTTCACCTGCCCGCACCACTGGAAGGGCGTCATGGGCTTGGGCACGAACACCGACGCGCTGACGGTGATCCTGAGCCCCGGCGCTCTTTTTTCCTTGGGCACGGCGAAATAGGCCTGCCGCACCTTATTGGCCAGATCGGCGATGGCCAGGGCGTCCTCGTCGGTCTCCGTGGGCAGTCCCAGCATGAAATACAGCTTCACCGACGACCAGCCCTCGGAAAACGCGTCCGTCACCGCCCGCATCAGGTCCGCCTCGGTGACGCCCTTGTTGATCACGTCCCGAAGCCTCTGGCTCCCCGCCTCCGGGGCCAGGGTCAAGCCGCCCTTTCTGACCCGGCTCACGGCCTCCAATGTCTCCTTCAGATACGCGTCGATCCTCTGGGAGGGCAGGGATATGGACACTCTCTTTTCATAAAACCGCTTGACCATCTCCCCCGCCAGGTCGGGAAGGCAGGAGTAGTCGCCGCTCGACAGACTCATCAGCGATATCTCGTCATATCCCGTGGCATTTACCAGCTTTTCCGCAATTTCAAGGAGCCTTTCCATGCTCCTCTCCCGCACGGGCCGGTAGATCATGCCCGCCTGGCAGAACCGGCACCCCCTGGTGCAGCCCCTGAATATCTCCAGCATGATCCGGTTGTGCACGATCTCCCCGTAGGGCACGATCAGCGTGTCCGGATAATCCGCCGCCGTCAGGTCGTTGACCAGCGCCTTATACACCACCTCCGGCGCGCCGCTGCCCGCCTTGGGCACGGCCCGTCCGTCCACCACGTCGTACAGGGACGGCACATACACCCCGGGGATCTTCGCGGCCATTTTGAGATACTCTTCCCTGGGCTTCCCCGACGCCTTCCACTCCTTATACACGTCTATGGTGTCCAGGGTGCTCTTTTCCCCGTCCCCCAGCACGAACAGATCCACAAACGCGGACAAGGGCTCCGGGTTAAAGGCGCAGGGCCCGCCGCAGATCACAAAGGGCACGTCGTCCCTGTCCATCCGCTCCTCGTGCCGAAGCGGTATCCCCGCCAGATCCAGCGCCGAGAGGATATTGGTATAGCTCATCTCATACTGAAGCGTGATGCCCAGCATGTCAAAATCCTTCACCGGCGTCCTGGTCTCGTGGGAAAACAGCGGGATCCCCGCTTCCTTCATCTTGTCGTGCATATCCACCCAGGGGGAAAACACCCTCTCGCAATACGCGTCCTCCCTCCGGTTGATCACGTGATAGAGTATCTTCATCCCCAGGTGGGACATGCCCACCTCGTAGGTATCCGGAAACAGGAAGGCGTATCTCACATCCACCTTCCCGGGATCCTTCATCACCGCGCCGAACTCGCCGCCGGTGTATCTCACAGGCTTTTCCACGCTGTACAACAGCTCGTCAATACGGTCGGACAGATTCAAGTTCCAAGTCCCTCCAAATCCATTTTCCCATGTATCCCCGCCATAAAAATGCGTCCCCCCGCGGTGGCCCGCGAGGGATGGCGCAAAATCTCTACGTGCCCATTTCCTGGGGCTTCCCGCCGTCCAGCTCCGGCACGCCGGGCAGCCCCTCCAGGCTTTCAATGTCGAAATGCCGCAAAAACGCCTCCGTGGTGCCGTAGAGTATGGGCCTGCCAAGGCCCTCCCGGCGGCCCACCTCCTGTATCAGTCCCCGATTGGTCAGCATCTGCACGGAGTAATCGCACTTCACGCCCCGTATGGCCTCGATCTCGCCCTTGGTCACCGGCTGGCGGTAGGCGATGATGGACAGCGTCTCCATCACGGCCTGGGACAGGGCCTGCTTCTGCACGGGCTGCAGAAGCGTCTCGATATACTGGGCGTACTCGGGCCGTGTGGACAGCTGCACGCCGTCCCCATATCGGTTGAGCCTCAGCCCCCGCCTCTCCGCGTCATAATGAAGGGCCAGCTCGTCAAGCACCTCGTTCATTTCCCCGGTGGTCAGGTTCAGCGCGTGGGCCAGATCGCCCACCTGCACTGGCTCCCCGGCCACAAACAGCAGCGCCTCCACGATGCCCGGCAGATTCCTATTCTCCATGCTTCTCCCCTCTGTGCACGCCGGAAAGATCCCTGAACAGCGTATGCTCCGGCACCCACAACAGCTCCACCGTGCCCAGCGGGCCGTTTCTCTGTTTGGCGATGATCAGCTCCGCCACGTCGCCCTTCTCGGTGTCTGGATTGTAATACTTCTCCCTGTGCACAAACATCACCACGTCCGCGTCCTGCTCGATGGCGCCGGAATCCCGGATGTCCGAGAGCACCGGCCGGTGGTCGGCCCGCCCTGTGGCGGCGCGGGATAGCTGGCTTGCGCAGATCACGGGCACCTGCAGCTCCTGGGCCAGGCTCTTAAGCCCCCGGGAAATGCTGCTCACTTCCTCCTGGCGGCTACCAAACCTCCCCGTGGCGCTCATCAGCTGCAGATAGTCGATCACGATCAGGTCAAGCCCGTGCTCCATCTGAAGCCTGCGGGCCTTGCTCCTCATCTCCGGCACGCTGATGCCCGCCGTGGCGTCGATGTATATCTGGGCCTTGGATATATCCGCCAGGTGGTCTGTCAGCTTGGTCCAGTCGTCGTCGGTCATGTTCCCCTGCCGCACCTTCTGCATGTCCACCAGGGCCTCCGTGCAGATCATGCGCATCACCAGCTGCTCGGCGGGCATCTCCAGAGAAAACACGGCCACCGTGGCCCCGCCCCGTATGGCGGCGTTCTCGGCGATGTTCATGGCGATGGAGGTCTTGCCCATGCTGGGCCGGGCCCCGATCAATATGAATTCGCCCGGGTGCAAGCCGGTGAGCATGTTGTCCAGCTCCGGATACCCGGTGCTCACGCCCTCCAGCTTGCCCTTGGCCCGGGCCAGGCTCTCGATCTTGGCATAGGTCTCCATGAGTACGGGCTTGACGGGCTGAAGCATCTCCCCGCCCTTTTTCATGGATATGTCGTATATCCTTTTTTCCGCCCTGGCCAGCAGCTCGCCCAGCTCCTCGTCCCCGGCGTAGCACTCTCTTTCGATCTCCTCCGACGCCGCGATGAGCTTTCTGAGGGTGGACTTTTCGTCCACGATCCTCAGATACGCCGCCGCGTTGGCGCTGGTGGGCACGCTCCTTGACAGCTCCAGCAGGAACTCCAGTCCGCCCACGCCCTCCAGCTTCCCATGCCGGTCCAGCTCCTCGTTCACCGTCACGATGTCCACCGGCTTCATGGCCGCGGTGAGCCGCTGCATGGCGGCAAAGACCTCGCGGTTGGCGGGGTCGTAAAAGTCGTCCCCGGTGATGGTCTCCTGGGCCAGCATCACAGCCTTGGCCGACAGGAGCATGGCCCCCAGCAGGGACCTCTCCGCCTCCGTATGGCTGGGCGGCACCCGGGAAATGGGCAGCTGCTGTTCCACGTGTCTCTCTCCTTACTTACTTGCTGGTCACCGTCACGTTGACGATCACCCGGGTAGAGATCCCGGCGTTGAGCCTGAGGGTGGCGAAATGCTGTCCGCTGGTGCGGATGGGCTCGTCCAGCTCGATCTTCCGCTTGTCCAGATCCACGTTGTGCTGCTCCTTCAGGGCGTCTGCGATCTCCTGATTGGTCACGGTGCCGTAGAGCTTGCCGCCCTCGCCGCCCCGGGCGGTCACGTGGACCACCTTGCCCTTCATGGTCTTGGACAGGATCTCGGCCTCCTGCTTTTTCTGGGCCTCTCTAAACGCCGCGGCCTGCTTGGCCCGCTCGATGGCGTTCAGATTCTCCGGCGTGGCCTCCCTGGCCTTCTTCTTGGGCAGCAGGAAATTCCGGGCGTATCCGTCGGACACCTCCAGAATCTGATCCTTCTTGCCGGTACCCTTCACGTCCTCCAGCAAAATCACTTTCATCTATTCTTCTCCTCCTTCGTCGTCGTTGTGCAAACTGTCCTTCCACCTTTTCCACAGTCCGCCGCTTCCAAACATCAGCCGCCAGGCCCCCGCCAGAGGCAGTATCCCCCCGATCAGGGCCAGGGCGATGACGATGCCAAGCCGCCGTCCCCGGGGCACGTCGCCCCGCTTGAGCCTTGAGCATATGCCCCCCGCCCCGTGCACAGACAATATGAGAGCGGTGAGCCTCAGCACCACTGTCGTCGCCCCCGCGCCGGTATAGGACCCGGAAGACGTCCAGATCACCGCCGCCATGGACATAGCGCACATGCCCATGATCCATTTCTGGGGCACCGCCCATTTTTCGATGGGCACATAGGTCTGTTTATCGGTCTCCCCATGCCGGGCCAGATACCGCATGGGCACGGCGCAGGA
>CADAGW010000106.1 GCA_902787475.1 uncultured Eubacteriales bacterium | reverse complement strand
AGAGATGCTGGAGGATCAGATGATCGACGCCGTGGCCACCGACGCCCACAACGTTACGTCCCGGCGGGCCCGGATGGCGGAGGCATACGACATATTGGAGAAAAACTGGGGCAAGTCCTATGCCGACCAGCTGACCAACGGCGGCGTGCTGCGGAATATGGATTGAGGCCGGAGAGTGCGTCCGGCCATTGTGTATAAAGAGGTGATTCCTTTGAAATTCACGATCAAGACCCTGCTGGCGCTCTTTCTGGCGCTGTGCCTGATGACGCCCACCGCCTGGGCCCGGGAGGAGACGTCCGCCCAGGAGACGGAGACAATCCAGGCCGCGGAGGAGCCTGTGGAGGAAACCGCCCAGGAGGAGACCGCCGGGGAAGAGCCCTCGGAGGAGGAACCTGCCGGGGAAGAGTCCGCCGAAGAGGAGTCCACCGAGGAGGAGTCCACTGAGGAGGAGCCCCAGCCCGCCGAGCCCCAGGAGGAGATCGGCCATGGCAGGGAATGGTGGAACGTGCTCCTGCTGGGCAGCGATTCCCGCACCATGAGCCGCTACGAGCGCACGGACAGCATGATCATACTCTCCGTGAACCGGGGCGAGGCGATCCTGAAGATGACCAGCATCATGCGGGACACGCTGGTGACCTATCCCGGCACCAACCGCACCAACCGGATCAACGCGGCCAACGTGTTCGGCGGCCCGGATCTGGCCATGGCCACCGTCAATTCCTGCTTCGGCATGGACGTGGAAGAATACGTGATGATCAACATGGCGGACCTGGTGAGCGTGGTGGACGCCATGGGCGGCATTGACCTGGAGATCACCGAGGTGGAGTGGAACTACATAAACAGCCACACCCAGTCTTATATGGCCGAGATCGGCCTGGAGGAATACGACGGCGAAATGCAGCTGGAAGCCCCGGGCATGGTGCACCTCAACGGCCTTCTGGCCATGACGCTGGCCCGCCAGAGGTATACCGACAGCGACTACTTCCGGGTCATGCGCCAGCAGCGCATCCTCCTGGCCATCGCCAAGAAGGCCCAGGACATGGAAGTTGAGGAGCTTCTGGACATTGCCGACGGCTTTTTCGAGATTTTGGAGACCAACATGACCAACGCGGAGCTCAAGGCCCTGGCCACGGTGGCCATGGTGGTGGAGACCGAGGACGTGGAACAGTTCCGCATCCCCGTGGACGGAACCTTTGAGTCGGGCATCCTCAACGAGATGTGGACCATACGGCCCAATTTCGCCCGGAATACCCAGTTGCTCCACGATTTCATATACGGTAAATAAATACGCAGGAGGAAGCATCCATGGAAAACAACAAGCGTCCCGAAACCATGGCCCGTATCCAGACCCCTGAGCTGGCCCGCGCGTTCATTGAGGAGCAGGTGAATGCCCTGCGCGCGCAGATCGGCGGCAAAAAAGTCCTTTTGGCCCTGTCCGGCGGAGTGGATTCCTCCGTGGTGGCGGCCCTTCTGATCCGCGCCGTGGGCAAACAGCTGGTGTGCGTGCACGTCAATCACGGCCTCATGCGCAAGGGGGAGAGCGAGCAGGTCATAGAGGTGTTCCGTCATCAGATGGACGCCAACCTCATCTACGTGGACGCCGTGGACCGTTTCCTGGACAAGCTGGCCGGCGTGGCCGAGCCGGAGCAGAAGCGCAAGATCATCGGCGCGGAGTTCATCCGGGTGTTTGAGGAGGAGGCCCGCAAGCTGGATCAGATCGACTTCCTGGCCCAGGGCACCATTTATCCCGACATCATCGAGAGCGGCCCGGTAAAGGCCCATCACAACGTGGGCGGCCTGCCCGAGGACCTGCACTTCCAGCTGGTGGAGCCCCTCAAGTTCCTCTTCAAGGACGAGGTCCGCGTGGTTGGCATGGAGCTGGGCCTGCCCGCCGGCATGGTATACCGTCAGCCCTTCCCCGGCCCCGGCCTGGGCGTGCGGTGCCTGGGCGCCATCACCCGGGACCGGCTCCACGCGCTTCGCGAGGCCGACGCCATCGTGCGGGAGGAGTTCGACAAAAACGGCCTGACCCAGAAGGTGTGGCAGTTCTTTGCCGTGGTGCCCGATTTCCGCTCCACCGGCGTCAAGGACGGCAAGCGCGCCTATGACTGGCCCGTGATCCTCAGGGCCGTGAACACCGTGGACGCCATGACCGCCACCGTGCCCCAGCTGCCCTGGGACGTGCTGGAGACCATCACCCGCCGCATCCTCTCCGAGGTGGACGGCGTGTGCCGGGTGCTCTACGACCTGAGCCCCAAGCCCACCGCCACCATCGAGTGGGAATAATCCAATCCTGATGAGCGCTGACACTCACGTTGAGCCTGGAATTACCAAACTCGAATGAGCGTCTGACAGCCTGAAAAACATAGTATCAAATCAAGCCTTGTGCCATTACGGCATGAGGCTTTTTTTATACCCTTTCGTCTTGTAATACACCCAAGAGAAAAAGACCGAAACGTCCAGAAAGTCCCGTAATTTCAAGGGCTTGCGGATAGTTGGTGTCGTCCCGATGATGGTGGTTCGATGATGATGTCACGGTGAAGAAGAGACGGGCTTTGACGGATCGGATGGGGACGGAACGAAAAGCCGACCACGGAAGATATCAAATCCATACAAGCGAGCCGCCGGGGCCATTGGAGTCCGGCGGCTTTGTTGTGTCCCCGGTCATGTGGTTCCGGCGGGATCGTGCCGTACAAGCGTTGTGTGTTCGCCGTCGATAAACACCGCATCGCCGTCGTTCAGGCGGACGACGGATACGCCGGTCACCTGCTCGTATTCAGCGCAAATCTCCTAAAATGGGCAAACTTTCGCTGGAAACGGCTATAATGAGGAAGCACTTGCACGGTGGTGAGGCCCACAGCGGAAAGATCGGTGAGCCCGGGTGTGTTCATTTCCGGGGAATAGCGATGGACCAGCGACAGGGTGGGCCTGAACACGAAAGCCGCGGCGCTCCACCCCACCAGGATTTTTTCTCTGGCAACCCGCTCAAGAACCGGCCCTGCATGGTGCCGGCGAATGGAATTCAGCAGGTAAAACGGATTGCCGCCGATGAATTCCACCAGGTCGTACTGCTCAAGCTCCCGAGCCGGAGTGTGGTCGATATCCACCACCGTCGCGGACAGCCCCATGGCCTGCAGGTCATCCATGGCACCGGGCACGTGGTAGTTCTTTTCTTTGTATACATCGTCCGCCGTCACCACCAGTGCGGCGGATCTGAGCCCGGCTGTGTGTAATCGCAGTTCGGAGCGAATCGCTTCGCTGGTCAGCCCATTGGACGACAGGATCAGCATAGATGCCTCCGCAAAAAAAGTCGCGGCAGACACGGCAGAGGCCGCCGCCCGCTTTGTGTAAGCAGTATGATTATATCATACAGGCGGCCTAAAAAACAATGGGCCGGAATGGTTCTGAAAGCATTGAAAATACCGCCGGTTCATGGTAGAATGGGAGCACAATACAGGGGAGTGAGCATATATGGGAAGTTCCGTTCCGTTCTGCACCTGCGGGGATACCGCCTGCCCGTTCCATCCCAGCAACCACGACAAGGGCTGTACGCCCTGCATCGCCAAGAATCTGAAGGAAAGGGAGATCCCCACCTGCTTTTTCATGGCGGTGGGGCATCCAAAGCCCACACAGGAGTGGCACTTTGAGGATTTCGCCGCGTTGATCGGGGCGGCCAAAGAGCAAGAGTCCAAAGAGTGATCCCATTATGCCGGAACATACAGACGGGAGGGTGGCACGCGTCATGGACAGGGACATGCTGAGGATCGCCATGGAGCAGTCCGCCGAGGACATAGGGTGCCGCGCGGAGGACTTTTTGTCGCCCGGGAACGTCGTGGTTCCGTTTCGCCTGGGGAAAAGGGCCAGGCGGTATCTGAAGGAGCCCATCACCTGCGCTCTGGTGTCCTATGGGGGCAACGTCGTGGCGGCCGCGGCGGACGACGTGCGGGCAGTGGCGGCGGAGTATATCGGCCGGTACGAATATTACCACTGCTTCGAGACGCCCAATATGCAGTGGCTCAACGACCGGCTCACGGAGAAGGGGCACCGGATCTGCTTCATGGCGGAATACTTTCTCCCCGATACAAACAGGCTTCCGCATCTGTCCTGCGGGTATGAAACGCGGCTGCTTGGCCCGGCGGATTTTGAGAAACTGTACCGCCCGGAGTGGAGCAACGCCCTTTGCGAGCGGAGAAGGGAGCTGGACGTGCTTGGCGTCGGCGCATACGATCATGGCACATTGGTGGGCCTGGCCGGGTGCTCCGCAGACTGCGAGAGAATGTGGCAGATCGGGGTGGACGTGCTCCCCGCCTACAGGCGGCAGGGCATCGCCTCCGCGCTGACCAGCCGACTGGCCCGGGAGATCGCGGAGCGGGGCAAGGTGCCGTTCTACTGCTCCGCCTGGTCCAATATCCGATCCGTCCGGAACGCCGTGAAAAGCGGATTCGCGCCGGCTTGGGTGGAGATGACCGCCAAACCCGCGCCCATCGTGGATGATATGAACAAAACGGACGAAGAAAAAGAGAAGGCCTGACCCCGCGCCGCCGGGAGCATGGCCAATGCGGAGGGATATCATATGGACGCGAAGCTGTTTGCGCAGGCGATGATGAAATTCTTGGGCGGTCTGCTGGCGGTGGGCCTTCTTTTGTTCCTGCCGGCGGGGACGCTTTCGTACCCGCAGGGCTGGATTCTCATGGCCATACTGTTCATTCCCATGTTCATCGCCGGGCTGATCATGATGAAAAGATCTCCTGAGCTTCTGAGAAAACGGCTGGAAGCCCGGGAGGAGCAGTCCGAACAAAAAACCGTGATCGCGCTGAGCGGCATTATGTTTCTGGCGTCGTTCATCGTGGCCGGGCTCAATTTCCGGTTCGGCTGGATCCCTCTCCCCCGCTGGGTCTCCTGGGCGGCGGCGGCCATGTTCCTTGCGGCCTACGCGCTGTACGGCGAGGTGCTGCGGGAGAACGTGTGGCTCTCCCGGACCATCGGGGTGCAGGAAAACCAGAGGGTCATAGACACCGGGCTGTACGGCATCGTCCGGCACCCCATGTACATGAGCACCCTTTTGCTGTTTCTCTCCATGCCGCTGGTGCTGGGATCCGTCCTTTCCTTTGGGATCATGCTGGCGTATATCCCCCTCATCGCCAAGCGCATCCGCAACGAAGAGAAGGTGCTGGAAGAAGGGCTGGAGGGATACGCGGAATACAAAAAGCGGGTACGGTACAAGGTGATCCCGTTTGTGTGGTGACGGACGCGCTCCGAGGGAGATGACGAAGGACTATCGCCGGGTGGCCGTATGGGTTCTGGAAGGGAACGAGCGCGCCATCGGTTTTTATACCCGGTTTGGATACCGATTCGACGGGAAAAAGCAGGCGCTTACGCTGGGGACCGCCGTCACCGAGGCGCGCATGATACTGGATCGGTGAAGAGTCGCACATCTTCCGACCGCCCTGTTCAAAGGAGAAAGAACATGCTTGAAACGAAGAGACTGATCCTGCGCCGCTGGGAGGAAGGCGACGCGGAGAGCCTGTATGCCTATGCCAGCGACCCGGACGTGGGGCCCATCGCCGGGTGGCCGCCCCACCGGAGCGTGGAGGAAAGCCGGAGCGTGATCCAAAACGTACTGTGCGGCAAAGAGGCCTACGCCATTTGCCTCAAAGAGGGCGGCGGGCCCATAGGCGCCATAGAGCTCAAGCTCTGCGGCCATACCGATCTGGCCCGGTCGGAGGACGAGTGCGAGATGGGTTACTGGCTGGGCAAGCCCTACTGGGGCCGGGGCCTCATGCCGGAGGCGGCACAGGAGATGCTCCGCCACGCCTTCGAGGACGCGGGCATGGCCGCGGTCTGGGCGGGATATTATGAGGGCAACGCCCGGTCGAAGCGGGTGCAGGAAAAGGCTGGCTTCCGGTATCAGTGGAGATCGGAGGGAGTGGATGTGCCGCTGATGCGCGAAAAGCGGACGGGGCACGTGAGCCGCATCACCAGGGATCAGTGGGAATGGGACAGGCTGTATGCCGCGGCGGCGGCGGTGCGGCATGAGCGCAGGATCTCGGACTACGTCACCTGCGGCGAGGTCTCCGCGGCCATACTGTCCGGCGGCGGCAGGATATACACCGGCGTATGCGTGGACACCTGCTCCACTCTTGGCATCTGCGCGGAGCGGAACGCCATATTCAATATGATCACAAACGGAGAGCAGGAGATCAAAAAGGTCGTGGCCATACTGCCGGACGGCTCCAGCGGCGCGCCCTGCGGGGCCTGCCGGGAGCTGATGGTACAGCTCATGCCGAAAACGTACAGGGGCATAGAGATCATGATGGATTACGGGCGGGAGCGGGTCGTGACACTGGGCGAGCTGACGCCCGAGTGGTGGATCGGATGAGGCACGGTATGGAAAGCGAGGGCACGATGATCCGCATACGCCATTTTACGGAGCAGGACGCGCCTGTCATTGGGCGGAATCAGTATCCGGGTGTCCCGATGGCCGAGATCCGGGAAATGATCTCTGAATGGGAGAACAATACCTGCCGGGGCCGGTATTTTGAAATGTTCGCCGTCACCAGAGACGGCGCTGTCGTGGGCAGTGTTTCCCTGTTTGAGCACACGAAAAGCGCAGTCTCCGTCGGCGTGGAAATCTATCCCGGCGAAAGAAGAAAGGGATACGCCTTTACGGGCATGCGGCTGGTCATGGAGCATGCCCGGGCGCTTCACTACCGGGTGATTTTGGATCAGGTGCGCCCCGACAACCCGGCCAGCGTCGCCCTTCATAAGCGCCTGGGGTTTGAAACGGACGGATACATCTACAAAAACGCCAAAGGCCAGGATGTGCTTCTCTTTTTGCTCTGTTTGTGACGTGTTGCGTTTCACCGGCGGCAAACCGGAATATGTGAGGATGGATCAACATGATCAAAAAGGCGGAAAAGGCGGACAGCGCGGTCCTGGCGGAAATGGCGCTTCTCATGTGGGAGGACGACGACCCGAACGATCTGAAGGAGGAATTTGAAAGGCTGACGGAGGGAGACGACTCCGCCTGCTTTATCCAGTACGCAGACGATACGCCCGTCGGATTTGCCCAGTGCCAGCTGCGCAGGGATTATGTGGAGGGCACCGATACGTCGCCGGTGGGATACCTGGAGGGCATATTCATCCGGGAGGAATACAGGCGCCGCGGATACGCCAGGGCGCTTCTGAAAAGCTGTGAGAAATGGGCGAAGGAGCGGCACTGCTCTCAGTTCGCCAGCGACTGCGAGCTGGAAAACGAGGACAGCCTGCGCTTCCATATGGCCATGGGATTTGAAGAAGCGAACCGGATCATCTGCTTTCGGAAGGACATTTGACAGCTTTGGCTTTTGCCCCACGCCCGCATCATACCCCAAAGTATCAAAACAATCAAGTTTGAGTTGTCAATCCATCAAATCTCGCGCGATCCGTCCCTTTAGGGCTTTTGGCGAACAGCTCTCCCTCCACGGCGCACAGGCGCTTTAGGGGGATCCGCGTTCCGTCCTCCAGCTCCATCTCCCCCTCGCTCTCACGGAAGCGGCGGACCCGGCCCGCGACGGTGACGTAGGCGCCGCCGCTCTTTTTTTCGTCGGGCACGAAATAGACGAAGGCGGCCTCTGGCCGCTCCCGGATCCGCTCCAGCAGCAGGCCCAGCCGCCGGTTCACGATCTCGCAGTCGGTCTCGCCGGGGCGGGCCCATTCCTCGGTGAGCCGCTCCTCCTCCCGCACCGCGTCCTCGTAGCCTGTGAGGGCGGCGTAGGGCAAAAACTGGGCGGCCCGCTCCGAATCGGGCATGGCCCGCCGCCGGGGGGACACGTGATGGGGCATTTTCCACATATCCTCGTATTTTTGCATATGATCACCCCGCCCTGTGGCCGCCGATCTGCAAATTCCGCTCCCGCATGGTGCCGCCGCTCTGCAGGTTCATGCCCATGAATATGGCGTTTTTGCCGAATTTTTCCCGTATGCGCAGTACGGCCTGCTGGCGGCTTCTTTCCCTCTCCCGTTCCCGGGCCCGGGCCTCCTGCCGGGCGGCTTCCTCCTCCCACTGGCCGAACAGGTCCGTCTGCCCCTCTGCCTCCCCGCCCATATCCTCCCGGCGCACCCGGCAGGCCGCCAGGCAGATGCGGCGCACGGTGAGGGCGGGGTCGGCGATCCGTTCAAACAGGGCCACGGCCCGCTGGGTGATCTCCCGGGTGGAGGAGGTGACCTCCCCAAGCCGCACGCTGCCGTGGGCGGCCTTGGGCATGCCCCGGCCGTAAAAATCCTTTTCCACCGTGCCGGAAAACCCCGCCCGGGTCACATTTTCGATGTCGTAGCCCACCGTCAGGTCCAGCAGGTCCGTGCCCAGTCCCTTTTTGACCAGATCCATGGACAGCATGTCGGCCATCTCCCGGGTCACCAGCCGGGCCTTGTCCCAGGGGTAGGGGCAGTGGAGCACCTGGCCGGAGCTGAGGGAATTGGTTTCGGGGCGGTAGGCCTTGATATCCTGTATGGTGCAGCTTTCCCAGCCCCAGGCGTGGTCTATGAGCAGCTCGGCGTTGACGCCGAACAGGTCGTAGAGTATGTCCTCGTCGTCCACGGAGCAGCGGGCCACGTCGCCCATGGTGAACAGGCCCCGGCCCTCCAGCCGCCGGGCGTAGCCCCGGCCCACCCGCCAGAAATCGGTGAGGGGGCGGTGGGTCCACAGCTGCCTGCGGTAGCTGTATTCGTCCAGCTCGGCGATGCGGACCCCGTCCCTGTCGGGGGGCATTTTCTTGGCCACGATGTCCATGGCCACCTTGCACAGGTACAGATTGGTGCCGATGCCCGCCGTGGCGGTGATGCCCGTCTCCTTGAGCACCGCCCGGATCATGCGCATGGCCAGCTGGCGGGCCGTGCACCGGTAGGTGCGCAGATAGGGCGTCACGTCGATGAACACCTCGTCGATGGAATACACGTGCACGTCCTCCGGGGACACAAAGCGGGTGTATATGCCGTATATGCGGGCGCTGTAGGCCATATACAGCGCCATTCTGGGCGGCGCGGCAATGTATTCCACCGCCAGGCAGGGGTCGGAGCGGAGCTGGTCGTCCCATATGGAGCCGCCGCACAGCTTCTGTCCCGGAGCCGTCCGGGCCCGGATGGCGTTGATCTCCCCCACCTTCTGCACCACCTCGAACAGTCTGGGCGGCTTTCGTCCGCCACCACCAGATTGGCCCGGAGGGGGTCAAGACCCCGCTCCACGCACTCCACCGATGCGTAAAAGGATTTCAGGTCTATGGCCACGTAGCTCTTCACAGCGCCTCCCCCCTTCCCGGCCTTTGTCTGTTTTCGCTCATATTATAGCATATTCCTACCCCCTCCGGTCACGCATCTCGGCCAAAACGGGCCTCCGAGAGCACGCATCTCGCGGGAAGGAGGCGGGGACAACTATTCGGTCTCCAGATCATGCGCTCCTGTCATTGCGAGGGCGAAGGTCGGCACCCTGCTAGTAGCAGGAATCGTGCCGGAAAGAGCCCAATGAGGCAAGGAGTTTTTGAATATACGGATTTCAAAAACGACTATGCCGAATTGAGAGGTTCCGAAGCGACGAAGCAATCCG
>CADAGW010000105.1 GCA_902787475.1 uncultured Eubacteriales bacterium | reverse complement strand
CCGCCGCCCAGTGGGCGAAATGCGGCGAAGTAAGCCCAATGAGCAAGGGAGCTTTTGGATATACGGATTCCAAAAGCGACCATTGCGAATTGAGGACCGAGGAGCCCTCCAACGTCTCCCTTCTCCTTATCTGACCTGCACACCGTTTACCTCCACGCCTTCGTCGGCGCGGATGAGGATATAGCGGATGCCGTCGATGACCTGGGTTTTGACGAGGTCGCTCTTTTCCGGGGCCACCCTGATGACTACGTCGGGCATGCGGACCTCGAACTTGGCGGTCTCCACGATATTCTCGGCGCTGAGGTCCGCGGTCTCGCCGAACTCCTGGTCGAACTTCTCCTCGAAGGCGGCGATGTGGTTTTCAGACACCTGGCAGTCCTCCAGGATGGATCGGACCTCCCGCTTGGACACGGTGACGGGGTCGGCCTCCTTGTCGGACTTCTGCTCCTCCACGCGGGCGCGGATGGTGTCGTGGACGGCCTGCACCACGTCCATACTGCACTCCTCCTCCAGGGCGTCGGTGAGCAGGGACTGGAAGGTCTCCTTCTGCACGTCCGCGGGCACAGGGGGCTCGGAGTTGAATATGGCTTTGACGAACTCGGGATGGCCGGACTCGGTGTCCCGGGTGTAGTAGAGGGCGTCGTATATATTGGTGGCCCGGTCGTCGAAGGCGGGGAAGAGGAAGCCCACCTCCGGGGCGGCGACCATCTGGTCTATATCGGTGGTGTGGAACTCGTTGTCGCTGGGCACGTAGCGAAGGGCGGGCTTGGAGGGCTTGACGGGGCACACCGCGCAGACGATGTAGGAAAATACCTCGCCGCTGGCGTCCTCCAGGGCCATGTCGTCCCGGGTGCGGAAGGGCACGTCGTAGGCGTCCTGCATGAGGAGGATCAGGTAGTTGCCGTCCATGGCGATCTGGTCGATGATCTTCATGCACAGGGCCTGCACCGCGTCGTCGTCCTTAAGACTGGTCTCGTAGAGGGAGGTCAGGAGCCGGTGCTCCTCGCTGCCTAACACCTGGTCGTTGGTGAAGGATATGTCCACCAGGTTTTTGTCGGGCGTGCCGGAGAGCACCTTTTTGAACAGGGACATGTACTTTTCCGCTTCCTCCTGGGGCAGGGAGATCAGGGACCGCTCGAAGGCGGATACCACTTCTTTTTTATTGTTCACGTAGCAGCCGCGGATGCGGCCAATGGCGCTGTTGTCGGGATTCATGCGCTTGCGCAGCTCGGCGATCTCTTTTCTGTTCATAGTCAAACCTCGCGTGAAAAATTCCGGACCCGAAGGCCCGGAAAGGGATTATATCATATTTTCTGTAAAGGCGCAAGCGCGGCGGGGTGAAATGCGTCATTGAGGCCAGGCTTCGGTGAACGTCCATTCGCCAGAGTCCGTGCGAATGGTCACGTCGTTTGCGCTTGGCGAGGGGTCGTAGTAGGAGATGGAGCGGACGGGACAGCCGGAAGCGGAGGGGTAGAGAAGGGTCACCATGCGGACGTCCCGGCCCCGGGCGGTAAAGTCCACGGCGGGGGCGGGCACATTGGGGACCCGCCAGCCGGCGAAGGGCGTGAGACTGCCGCAGAGCATGGAGGCGTTTTCCCCGGAGAGGAGGGTCAGGGTGACGCCGTCGCCGTAGTCCGCCGTGACCCGGGCGCCGCGAAGGAGGGGAGTGAGATAATCCACCTTCGAAGCGGGCGTTTCCACATGGCTGGTGGGCCGCTCAAAGGTCACAGGGACGCTTTCCAGCTGCCAGCGGGCGGCGTAGGTGTGTGGCGCGCCGTCCCCCGAGTAGAGGCGGTCTATGACCAGGTAGAAGGTGTCAAGGCCTAAGGGATGCGACTTGACCTTCACCACGGTGCGGCGGTGGGTCACGGGGATCAGAGAGGGGCCAAAGCCCTGGTCGTATACGCCCCGGGCCAGGTCCATGTCTGCGCCAAGGCGCACCTCGAGGCCTGAGAGCTTGTTGATGTCCTCGTCGGCCCAGGTGTAGGCGGAGCGGCGGTTCTGGCCCTGGCCGTCCACGAACACCGTGTTGTGGGAGCGGGCGGAGAGGACGTAGGCGCGCATGTCGGAGGTGTCGTAGGCGAAGTTGCCCGTGTCCTTGAGAAGGTACCGCCCGAAGGCGTAGAGCAGGAACTGGAGCTTGTCCTCGTGCTGATGGCCCCGGCCGAAGGGGGCGCTTTCAAAGAAGGCCCACTGGCTGTCCGGGCCCCAGTGATCCCGAAGCACCACCATGCCGCTGTAGGGGAGCACTGCGTCGGTAAAGGACGGGGGCGTGCCCTGGGCGCGGCGGGAGGCGAAATAGAGGTAGTCCGGCTTGTCCGGGAACAGCTCACGGCCCTCGGTGAGAAGCTCCGACACGTCATCCTTGCAGCCGTCGTTGATATCCGGCAGGCGAAGCGCCGGGTCGCAGAGGCGGGGATAGAGGTCGTAGAGGGCGGAAAGGGGCCGGGTGAGGGTATCCGGCAGGGGCTCCTCCATGGCCCGGGAGATGTCCAGGATATAACGGTAGTTGGAGGCCACCACAATGTGGTAGTTGGTGCTCAGCTCGTACTGGAAGCCGTCGGGATAGATCTGGCGGCGCAGCTCATCCGTCAGGCGCTCGAGGGCGTAGTTTTTCCACTCCGCGGCGTCTTTTACCCAGGGATAGAGCAGGCCGATGTGGTACAGGCCCGCCATCTCCATCACCAGCCAGTTGCCGTGGGTGCGAAAGTTCCTGAGCCGCCAGCCGTTTTCCCACATGGAGGCGAAGAACTCGCACAGCAGGTGGTCCGTAAAGGCGGGGGAGCGGTAGAAGGCGTGCAGGGCGTAGTGCCATATCTTGGTGGTGCGCACGCCCACCTCGATGGTGCGCCAGGAGACGGTGTCGTGGCCGGAGACGTTGTCCGGGCACACGCTCTGCTCCCGCCAGGAGGAGAACATGCGGCAGAAGAGCTCGGCGATGGCCTCGTCGTGGGTCTGGCGATAGAGATGGCCCAGCATCCGGAATTCGTGGTGCCGGTTCAGCTGCCAGGGCCACTCGGTGTAATGGTTGGGGGTGGGGTTGGCCTCCCACTGGATGCCCTCCGGGCCAAAGCGGTGGGCGTAGCCCACGGACATGATCTCGTTGTTCTGCAGGCGCCGAAAGACGTCCTCCTCCGTTTCGGCGGGCGTCTTCCAGATGTTTTCCGGGGGATAGTAGGGGATGCGGAAATAGAGCTGGGGCTTCAGGCTGTCCCGCACGAAGCCAGCGTAGACCGCCTCGGCCTCCTCAAAACGCCCGCCCTGGATCAGGGCGGGGATGGAGGAGAGGCGGGGTATGGTGGTGTCGATTTTGGTGAGCAGATATTCCCTCACGGTCATGCGCATGGTCATGCCCCCCTATTGTATGGTCAGCCCTCGGCGTAGTTGGTGAAGTAGTTCTGCACCAGCACGATGGGGGTGCCCTTGTCGCCGGAGCCGGAGGTCAGGTCGCACAGGGAGCCGATCAGGTCGGTGAGCCGCCGGGGCGTGGTGCCCTGGGAGGCCATCTGGCCCTTGAGATCGGATTCCTTTTGCCGGATGCGGGCCCGTATGGCGTCCCTGAGGGCCTCGCCGGAGAGGCCGGCGAAGTCGTTGTCCGCCAGGTACTTGA
The DNA here is from genome assembly GCA_902787475.1 of uncultured Eubacteriales bacterium. Lineage (GTDB taxonomy): Bacteria > Bacillota > Clostridia > Christensenellales > Aristaeellaceae > RUG13279. The sequence continues at coordinate 3,001 of CADAGW010000105.1, read as the reverse complement.
GCTTCAGCTCGTTGGGCAGGCCAATGAGGCCGTCGGTAAAGCCGGGGGACACCACGGGATCCGCCAGCTCCCAGATCTTGCCCACGGGATCCTTGAAGGCCCCGTCGCCGTAGACCATGGCCTCGACCTTTACGCCGGTGCGGCGCAGGATCTCTTTCTGTATGCCCTCGGCCACGGCCTGGGCGTTTTTGGGGAACAGCTTGATGGTGGTCTCGGTGGCCTTGTTGGAGCCCAGAAGGCCGTAGTCCGGCTGATATCCGCTGCCGTTTACGGGGGCGGAGAGGATGTCACAGAGGGTCAGTACATTTTCGCACCCGGCCTTTTTGAGGCGGCGGGCGGTGCGCTCCCGGCCGTGGATGTTGGAGACCAGGACGCTGTTGGTGAGCTTCAGTATGGCCTCGGGCCGGTTGGCGAAGAGCACCTCGAAATCGCACCCTTCCTCCCGCACCACGGACTCATAATACTCCACGTAGTCCACGCCGGTGAACCGGTGCTTGGGCGCGCCGAAGTGGGCGCGGAACTGGTCGAGGGTCAGAACATCTGAATAGGGATTGACGCCGCTGTCCTCGAGTACGTCCTCGTCCAGAAGGGAATTGCCCTCCTCGTCGGAGGGGTAGGAAAGCTGCAGCACGATCTTTTTGCAGCCCCGGGCGATGCCGCGGAGGCATATGGCGAACCGGTTGCGGCTCATAATGGGGAAGAGGACGCCCACGGTGCTGCCCAATTTGGCCCGCACGTCCTGGGCGATCTGATCCACGGTGGCGTAGTTGCCGTCGGCGCGGGCCACCACGGCCTCGGTCACGGCGATCACGTCCCGGGTATGCAGCTCAAAATGCTCGTTTTCGGCGGTTTCCAGCACGGAATCGGCCACGATCTTGACGATGTCGTCTCCCTGGCGGATGATGGGAGCCCGGATGCCCCTGGAAATGGTTGCTGGCATGTGTGACACTCCTTGAAGAAAAAATCCCAAATGCAAAAACAACGATAGCACAGAATGGTTCGCTTGTCAATCAAATTGTAGGAAAATATGGCCTTGCGGCGCAAAAAAAGGGACCGCGCGAGGCGGTCCCCAGGGGATATTGTGGCTTAAGGCTGATAGTCCAGGCGGATCTCAACCACCTTGCCGTTTTCGATGCGCACGGAAGCGCTGACGGGGTTGAAGTCCAGCTCCAGCGCCTGGATGGCGGCGGCCAGGTCGTCGTAGGCCACGGTCACTTCACCGGCCTCAAGATCGCTGGCGTTCACGAACACCGCGGAGGGATCCAGGGTCAGGGTGGTGACGCCGTGATCGGTGTAGGTGCCGATGTCGTCCTCCATGACCACGCGGTAGCAGTTGCTCTCCTCCACGGGGGCCAGGGTGACGCCGGTGTCGTTCTCGAAGTCGTAGCCGCCGTTGATGAGCACGTAGCCGTCCTCGTCGAACTCCACGGAGGTCACGGGGATCTCCTCGTTGCGCATCAGGAAGGTGTCGCCCTCGGCCAGGGTGTGCACGTCCACGATGTCGTAGGTGTCCAGGGTGAAGATACGGGCGGCCATGATGAACACGCCGGAAGCGCCCTGGAGCACGTCGCCGTTCTGGAAAGCCACGGGGTAGGTGCCGTCGGAGAGGTTCTCCACGTCGATGTCATTTTCGCCGGGGGCCACGGTCTTGGCGGAGGTGGGGGCCTCGAAGGTGACGGTGTTGCTCAGCCACTTGTCGCCGGTGGCGTCGGTCAGGGCCATGGCGGCGAAGTTCAGGCTGCCCTCGCCCCAGGTGGAGGCCACGGAGAAGCTGCCGGTGACGCTGTTGCCGCAGTTGGCCTTGAGCTCGGCACCGTCGATCACCATGACCAGGTTGTCATGGGTGAAGTCGGGATCGGAGCCGTAGGTCAAAAGCAGGGCGTTGAACTGGCAGCTCTCGCTGCCCAGGTTGGTCAGGGAAAAGCCGTAGGTGGTGATGTCGGGATCGGCGTTCTCGTCGCTGCCGGGGGTCACGGTGAGGGCCAGGTTCACGGGAGAATCCACGGTGCCCTCGCCCTTCCAGCTTTCAGCGGGAGTGGCGGCGAACCAGGCGTTCATCAGGGCGTCCACGTCGGAGGGATAGACCTCGCCGGCCTCGTAGGTGTAGCCGTTGGCCTGGGCGAAGGCGGTGAAGGCGGCATCCAGCTTGTTGCCGTAGATGCCGTCGTACTTGCCGGCGTCGTAGCCCAGCTGGCCCAGGATCTGCTGCAGGGCACGGATGTCCTCGCCCCGGCGCTTGAACTCGAAGGTGGTGCCGGCGGAGACGGTCTCCTTCTGCTCGTAGCCGCAGTCCTTGCACACGCGCACGCGGATGCCGGACTCGCTGCGGGTCATGGGACGCAGGGTCTGCCAGGGGCCGAAGTCATGCTGCAGGCGCTTCAGGGTCTGGGGCCACACCACGCCGTCGGGGCTGAGACCCTGATCCTTCTGGAACTGCATGACCGCCTTCTCGGTGCCGCCGCCAAAGATGCCGTCGGCGCCGCCCACGTTCAGGTAGCCCTGATCCACCAGCAGCTGCTGCATGTAGTACACGTTCTCGCCCTTGTCCTTACGGCGCATGGTGCCTTCGGGATCGTAGCTCACCTCGGGCTCGGTGTGGCCGCACACGGAGCAGATCTGGGTGCGCAGGCCGGCGGAATGATCGGTGGCCGCCATCAGGATCTGCCAGGAATAGGTGTGGGGCAGCTTGTCGATGGTGCGGGTGTCCTCGTGGCCGCAGACCTGGCACTTGCGGGTCTTGGCGCCCAGCTCAGAGCAGGTGGGCTGCTTGAGGATGGTCCAGTCGGGATAGGTATGGGCCACGGTGACCTCTTCCTTGTCCTGACGGCCGCAGACGGCGCAGGTGCGCACCCGCTCGCCGGGCTTGGCGCAGGTGGCCTGACGGGTGGTCTGCCAGCTGCCGTAGGAGTGGGCCAGACGGGCGATGTCCTGCATATCCCGGGCGCCGCAGATGGCGCAGGAGCGGACGCGGCTGCCGGTCTGGGAGCAGGTGGCCTGGGTG
>CADAGW010000104.1 GCA_902787475.1 uncultured Eubacteriales bacterium | reverse complement strand
CTGTGGCGGGGTCCCGTCATCGCCGGCGTGGTGGGTCAGTTCTGGACCGACGTCCACTGGGGCGACGTGGATTATATGTTCGTGGATATGCCTCCCGGAACCGGGGACGTGGCCCTGACGGTGTTCCAGTCCCTGCCGGTGGACGCGGTGGTCATCGTCACCAGCCCCCAGGAGCTGGTGGGCATGATCGTGGAGAAGGCCGTGCGCATGGCCGACATGATGAAGAAGAACGTGCTGGCCCTGGTGGAGAACATGTCCTATTTCGTCTGCTCCGACTGCGGCAAGAAGCACGAGATCTACGGCAAGAGCCGGGTGAGCGACCTGGCCCGTCAGTACGATATCCCCTATATCGCCCGGGTACCCATCGACCCGGATCTGGCCGGCTGCTGCGACAACGGCGAAATGGAGTATTTCGAGGGCAACTGGATGGACGGCCTGGCCGACGCCGTCGAGAAGCTGTAACAGCGATATGTGTTAAAATGGTCCGACTCCGAGGAGCCGGACCATTTTTTATGGCAGATAAGGCCTCATAAAGGGTTTTTCTTTATCACGGCGAACCGCCGGGGGTAGGCCGCCGGGGTGGGCCGGAGCTTTTTCACCAGCACCAGGGAGTGGACCGCGTCGGTGCCGGGGACGGCGTACTTCTCCACCCGGACCTCCCCGCCGCCCAGTCGGGCGACGGCGTTTTTGGCCTCCAGGAGCTCCTCCTTGGGGTCCGGGCCCTTCATGGCCGCAAAGGTCCCCCCCACCTTCACCAGGGGCAGGCACAGCTCGCAGAGCGTGGAGAGCCTGGCCACCGCCCGGGAGGTCACCACGTCAAAGGTCTCCCGGAGGGCGGTCTGCTCCTCCGCTCGCCCGGCAATGCATGTCACACCCGTGAGGGAGAGGGCATCACAGACCTCCTGTAGGAACCCCACCCGCTTCTGCAGGCTGTCCAGGAGGGTCATATCCGTTCCCGGGGAGAGGATCTTCAGCACCAGCCCGGGAAAACCGGCTCCGGTTCCGATATCCGCGGCGGTTTTCCCCTCCAGATTCAGCCAGCGCAACAGGGCGCCGCAGTCCAGGAAGTGGAGGCGGGCGGTGTCCTCCTCCCCGGTGATGGCGGTGAGGTTCATCACCCGGTTTTTCTCGTCCAGGAGGGTATAGTAGGCCCGCAGCTTTTCCAGAGCGTCCGGGGGCACGGGGACGCCCAGCGCGGCAAAGCCGGCGCGGAGGATCTCTTCCATAGTATCTCCTTTGTTCTCTCAGAATGCAGGAAAATAGTAGCACAGCCCCGGGGAGCCGTCAAGGAAGGGTCGGCCTCTCTCCGGGGCATATTTTTTCTTCCCCTTCCATAGGATGGTCCACAGGAAGGGGGGCCGGGCCATGGATCGGAGGAGCCGGGGGCTGCTGGCGGCGGCGCTGGCGGCATGGACGCTGCTGCTGTTTGCCTGCCGGGGGGAACTGGGAGCGCTTTGGAGGGAATACCGGGACTCCGGAGCCCTGGGGGAGCTGCTGTTGATGCTGGAGCTGGGGCCCCGGCCGGGTGTTGGAGCAGAGACCCCAGCCGAGGGGGAGGAGCCGGCCCCGACCGCCTCGCCGAAGACCGGAGAGGTCCCGGAGGTTCTTCCGGAGGAGCCCGCGGGGACCCAGATCCGGAATTTCACCGCCCAGGACGTGGATCTGACCGCGCTGCGGGCCGAAGGACTCACCCAGCGCCTGCCTACAAACGGCCCGCAGGTGCTCATCATCCACACCCACAGCACCGAGGCCTATACTCCTGTCCCCGGGGAGGAGTATGAGCCCAGCGATCCCTGGCGGACCACGGACCCGGCCCGATCGGTGATCCGGGTGGGGGACGTCCTGGCCTCTGCCCTGGAGGCCCAGGGCCTCTCCGTGGTCCACGACCGGGGGATGTATGACTATCCCAGCTACGACGGGGCCTATGACCGGAGTCAGGGGGCGGTGGAGGCGTGGCTGACGCTCTTTCCGGAGATCGCCGTGGTGATCGACGTCCACCGGGACGCGGTGGGCTCGGACAGGCTCTACAAGACCCTGGCCCGGGACGCCCCGGAGAGCGCCGCCCAGGTGATGCTGGTGGTGGGCACGGGGGAGAACGGCCTGCCCCACCCCCGGTGGCGGGAAAATCTCAAGCTGGCCCTGGCCCTCCAGGATGCGGCGGAGGCGCTCTGCCCTACTCTGACCCGGCCTCTGCGCCTGTGCCGGGAGCGCTATAACCAGCACCTCACCGCCGGCTCCCTGATCCTGGAGGTGGGCACCAACGGCAACACCCTCTCGGAGGCGGAGCGCGCCGCGGAGCTTTTTGCGGCGGCGGCGGGGCCGGTGCTTCTGTCGCTGAGAGACGGAAAAGAGGTATAAAACGTCCCGGGACTGGCCATAATCCCCGGGAGGTGAAACATATGGAAGTACGAACCATTATGACGCCCCGGCCGGTGTGCGTGGGACCGGACGAGCCCATCGCCGCCGCGGCCCGGCTGCTGGAGCGGTACAATCTGGGGGCGGTGCCGGTGTGCGACGCCGCAGGGCGCCTCCGGCGGGATCTCCCCCCGGGCCTGGGCGTCCAGGTCGGCGTACCACTCCGGGCTCCCGTAATAGGCGAACAGGGCCTTCATATCCTCCCGGGCCTGTATAAATGCCTCCGTCGCCCGGGCGTACCGATCCACAAGGGGAGAAAGCCGGTTGAGCCTTTTCTCCATTTCCTCCACCCTCTCACGGGACGGATATGTATCCATACCATCGCTCCTTTCGCGTCTCCCAAAGAGTATACACGACCCACGGCCCCCCGTCAAGGCACAGGCCCGCCTCCCGCGAAGAAAACAGACGATTCCCCTTGATATCCGCCCCTCGATGGGGTATCATCTCCATGGGCGGCAACAAACGGCCCGGAATGGACACAGGTCCGGAAGGGGTGAGAGATATGATGTATCCATTCTTGACCCTCAACGACGACACGGAGATCACGCACTCCGAAATGAAGGACGACGGACGGGTGAAGGTGTATATCGAGACCCCGGACGAAAAGGACGGTTTTCACAACGCCGCGTGCTGGCTGCCGGAGTACCGCTGGGAGGACATACACGGATATTCCCAGGCGGAGATGACCCGCTTTCACCAGCTGCTTCGCGACAACGCGCACCTGATCATTGAATTCTCGTGGGATGGGGGCGTGTTGAGCGCCTGAACGGAGCCCAGACAATTTGGATACGGAGCAGGAAGGCCGCACGGGCGGCCTTTTTTCTTGACACATATAGTACCATCTTTTGCTGAATTGCCCAAGACCAAGGACGGCAAATGGACGTTGATGTTCTATGGCATTTGTGGTACAATAATACAGATAATACTCGATTTCGGTGATTTGGATTGAATGCCGGAACGCAATGGAACCGGCATGACCATCTAAGGGGGATTCGTTGATGAGCCATTCGGAACAATTTGAGTGGGTAGCCTTTTATAGGGAATTTGCAGAAACGTTATTGCAATATAAGAAGAATCGACATGAGCTGGTGGAGAAGATCAAGGGAATATATTCAACCACTGGACTTCATATGCCCATGCTGGAAAAAGACAATCAGCTTGTGGACATTGATCCGTTTACAGTATTTGGCTTATTCAATAAAAGCTCCATGAAAGAATCCAATCGAATCACAATTGTGAGTGCGGTTGCCAAACTGTTCGATATTTCTGCACAGATACCCACTTCGTTCGAAAGTATTCCGGTGGTGAATAATCAAAATGCAACATTTTATCATTTTGTACCCGGAAGACAGGAAGGGGACATGGATGCCCTGTGGGACCTTTTCGAGTCCGCGTTGGCTTATGCATCCACACCTACGCAAGCAGTCAAAGATCGCTTGTTCAAATCGTTCCATTATGCTATTGGCAAAAAAGGAAACGGCAATAGCAAAATCACTATGGGATTGTACTGGATCGCACCTCATTCGTTTCTGAATTTGGATCGAAGAAACATGTGGTACATTTACGAATCAGGGAAGATCCCGGCGGATGTTGTCAGCACTCTTCCGACAGTTCAGGCTAAGATTGAGCCGGCGGATTATTTTCAGATCGTTGAAACGCTCAAATCCTATCTGGACAGCGGCAAAAGTACCATCAAGAGCTTTATCGAATTGAGCTATGAGGCGTGGCGTCTTACATCAGAGAACGACGATGGAGCGCAGGAAACGGTTCCGATGCACGATGGCATGGATACATCCTCTATTTCAGACGAAGATGTGGCATCGGTACATTATTGGATTTATTCGCCCGGGAGCGGTGCCGCGGATTGGGAGGATTTCTACAAGGAAGGTATCATGGGAATTGGCTGGGAAAAAATAGGAAATTTGAAAGCATATCCTACGAAAAAGGATATGAAACAAGCGATGAAGCAGCGTATTGATCCCACGAAAACATATGCCAATTCCGCATACGCAACTTGGCAGTTTGCCAATGAAATGAAAGTGGGGGATGTGGTATTCGCAAAAAAAGGAATGCGCATAATCGTCGGCCGGGGGATTGTGGAATCTGATTACATTTATGATCCGAAAAGGGACAAGTATAACAGCATTCGTAAGGTGCGCTGGACCCACAAAGGTGAATGGCCGCATCCCAGCGGCAAGGCTGTGATGAAAACGTTGACGGATATAACGCCGTATACGGATTATGTGAACCAATTGAATACCCTCTTTGTCACGGATGAGACGGATGAAGTGGAGGAGACGCAGATTACCTATCCAAAGTACAGCCGGGAAAACTTCCTGAGTGATGTCTACATGGATAGTGATGAATTTGACGTTTTGGTTGAGCTTGTCAAGAATAAGAAAAACGTGATTCTGCAAGGAGCGCCAGGCGTGGGCAAGACCTATGCGGCAAAGAGGCTGGCCTATGCTATGATGGGTGTGAAGGATCCGAGCCGAGTCATGATGGTGCAATTCCACCAGAGCTACTCATATGAAGATTTTATCATGGGATTCAGGCCGTCAGAGGCAGGCTTTGAACTGAAAAAGGGCGTGTTTTATAATTTCTGCAAGAAAGCGGAGATCGACAGCGACAATGCGTATTTTTTCATCATTGATGAGATCAATCGGGGCAATTTGAGTAAAATCTTTGGCGAACTGTTTATGCTGATTGAAAACGACAAAAGAGGGGCGGAATTACAGCTCCTGTACTCTGATGAACTGTTTTCTGTCCCTGCCAATATATATATCATTGGAATGATGAATACCGCGGATCGAAGTTTGGCAATCTTGGATTATGCTTTGAGAAGGCGATTTGCTTTTTACGATATGAAACCCGGGTTTGAAAGCGAAGGATTTAAGGCATATAGAGCGAGCGTTGGCAGCAATCAGTTTGATAAGCTCATCCACTGTATGGAAAACCTCAATCAGGCGATTGCTTCTGACGAATCGCTTGGAGAAGGATTCTGCATTGGACACAGCTACTTCTGCAATCTGAAGGAAGCGACCAATGGCACTCTTTCACGGATCATTGAATATGAAGTCATACCCCTTCTGAAGGAATACTGGTTTGACGAACCATCGAAAGTAAAAGACTGGACGGACAATTTAAGGAGCGCGATCCGGTGATACCAATTCATAATATATACTATATGCTCTCTTACGCATTCCAGATACTCCGCGAACAGGAATATAGAAACATTGCCACGGAGCAATTCGAGAATGTAGCCGATTTGTGCGCGGCCATATTGATCAAGGGCGTATCGGCACAGGTGAAAAGGGGCCTGCGGAGAGAATATGTAGAGAAAACGGAGCCATTGTCCTCTCTCCGGGGCAGGATCGAACTGTCCGAGTCGATTAAAACAAGAAGCGTGCTTAAAAGGCAATTGGTTTGTTCATTTGACGATTATTCTGAAAATACATATATGAATCGGATCATTAAAACCACAATGATGATTTTGATCCGGTCAGATATTGCCAAAATCAGAAAGAAAGAAATTCGCAGATTGCTTCTATATTTTTCCAACATCGAACCCTTGAATGAACATGGCATAGATTGGCATATACACTTCAATCAAAACACTCAAACATACCGAATGCTGATTTCGGTTTGCTACTTGGTATACAATGGACTTTTGCAAACCAATTCGGATGGAACGATGCGGATGATGGATTTTTTGGATGAGCAACACATGTCTCGCTTGTACGAAAAATTCATTTTAGAATACTATCGCAAGGAATATCCCAAACTCTCGGCCAATGCTTCCCGCATCAATTGGGCGTTGGACGACGGCGAGGCAGATATGCTCCCTGTGATGAAGAGCGATATAACACTGACTCATGATAATAGGACGATGATCATTGACGCGAAGTATTACTCTCACACACTGCAGAGCCAATACAATGTGAGCACACTCCACTCCGGGAATCTCTATCAAATATTCGCGTATGTGAAAAACAAGGATGCGGAGATGGCGGATGAGGCACATGAAGTGGCCGGCATGCTCCTGTATGCCCACACCGATGAGATGGTACAGCCTGATAACACGTATCTAATGAGCGGGAATAGAATCAGCGTGCGAACACTGGATTTGGACTGTGATTTTTCCGGCGTGAAGAAGCAATTGAACCGCATTGTGGAAGAGTATTTCGGGGATGTGGCCGTATAAATCAAGCGGAATGACATAATGGATGCGCCAAATTGCCGATTGACAAACCGCCCGGTGAAATGTATAATGCAGATGAAAAACCATATGGGAGGGTGCGACATGCCGAAGATCACATTTATGGGCGCGGGCTCCACGGTGTTCGCCAAGAACGTGCTGGGCGACAGCATGATGACCCCGGCGCTGGAGGAATCCACCATCGCGCTGTACGACATCGACGCCAACCGGCTCAACGAAAGCAAGCTGATGCTGGACACCATCAACCAAAACAACGGCTCCAAGGCCCGCATCGAGACCTATCTGGGCGTGGAGAACCGGAAGGCCGCCTTAAAGGGCGCCAACTACGTGGTGGACGCCATCCAGGTGGGCGGATACGACCCCTGCACCATCATCGACTTCGAGATCCCGAAAAAATACGGCCTTCGGCAGACCATCGCCGACACCCTGGGCATTGGCGGCGTGTTTCGGGCCCTCCGCACCATACCGGTGCTGTTCGACTTCGCCAAGGACATGGAAGAGGTGTGCCCCGACGCGCTGTTTTTGAACTATACCAACCCCATGGCCATGCTCTCCGGGGCCATGCAGAGATACACCCCCATCAAGACCGTGGGCCTGTGCCACAGCGTGCAGGTGTGCACCAGCGGGCTGATGAAGGGCCTGGGCATGGAGTACGACGAGAAGGTGCAGTGGAAGATCGCCGGCATCAACCACCAGGCGTGGCTATTGGAGGTCACCCGGGACGGGGTGGATCTGTATCCCGAGATCAAGCGCCGCGCCGCCGCGCGCACCGAAAAACACACCGACATGGTGCGCTATGAGATCATGAAGCGATTCGGCTACTACGTCACCGAGTCCTCCGAGCACAACAGCGAGTATATGCCCTACTTCATCAAGAGCAAATACCCCGAGCTCATCGACCGGTTCAATATCCCGCTGGACGAGTATCCCCGCCGGTGCATCCACCAGATCGCCGATTGGGAGAAGCGGCGGGACGAGCTGCTCAAGGATCCCCACCTGACCCACACCCGCTCCACGGAGTACGCCAGCTACATCATGGAGGCCATGGAGACCAATAAGCCCTTCAAGTTCGGCGGAAACGTGCTCAATACCGGCCTGATCACCAATCTGCCCCGCAACGCCTGCGTGGAGGTGCCCTGCCTGGTGGACAAGTCCGGCATACAGCCCACCGTCATAGGCGACCTGCCCGAGCAGTGCGCCGCCATGAACCGCACCAATATCAACGTGCAGCTGCTGGCCATAGAGGCCGCCGTGACCCGCAGGAAGGATTACATCTACCAGGCCGCCATGATGGATCCCCACACCGCCGCGGAGCTGTCCATAGACGACATCGTGGCTATGTGCGACGACCTGATCGAGGCCCACAAGGGCTGGATCCCCGAATTCCATTGACAAACGCGATCCGCCCGGAAGATCGTCTCTTCCGGGCGGCGGTGTTTATGAGGTGAAGCATGGGCCCCATCACTTGCGAAGAGGAGCTTGAACAGCGGGCGCTTGAGATCGGCGTACTGCCCTTTTTCCGGTGCGGCGTACAGGGACTGTCCATGGAGGAAATGACGCCGCCCTCCTTCTGGTTCGTGGGCGGGGTGGAGGGCCCCTGGGAATGGCGCATGCCCGTGGCCACCCGCAAAAGGGCCATATACGGCAAGTTCTTTCACGGCAAGGCAGGCTTTATCGCCGCCTCCCTCATGCCCCTGTTCTGCAACCTGCGCCGGGACGGCTATGACTTCGACACGCTCTACGAAATGGGCATGGCCCGGGAGGACGACCGCAGGATCGTCACGGCCCTGTCCCAATACGGCCCCATGCGCACCCGGGATGTAAAGCGGGCATGCGGCATGACCGGCCCGGGGAGCGGCTTCGACAGTGCCGTCACGCGGCTGATGATGCGGGGCTACGTGGCTGTGGAGGGCTTTGAGTACGCCCTGGACAAGCGCGGCAGGCCCTACGGCTGGGGCCTGGCCCGCTACGCCCTCCTGGATCAAATGCTGGGGGAGGACGCGACCCGGAGCCGCTACGGGGAGGACAAGGAAGAATCCCTTGAACACCTTATCTCCTCCATCCACGGCTTCGACAAAGGCCCGCTCCGCAAGCTCCTCAAATCCTGATCCATACGCAAAAGCCGCTATGGGACGTGATCCCACAGCGGCTCTTTTCATAAATCCAGTCCCCGCCCGAAGGGCGGCAAGAAGGGATTCTTAAGGGCTAATGCCCTTAAGTCGGGGGTCTGGGGGTTGAAAATCCCCAGCGCCTCCCCTCGCAACTCTTTACTTCGCGGTCTCCACGTTGACGGTGACGCCCGCCTTGGCGAGCAGGTCACGCATCGCCTGGGCGCCGGCCTGGGTCAGGCCCTCGGCCAGGGTGACGGGCATGGTCTTGAGGTTGGCCTTGGGGAACAGGGCCTTGACGAAGGCCATGGCCTCCTTACTGCCCTCCTCGGTCAGCACCAGGGTATAATCGGCTTTGGTCAGCTCCTCCACCTGGGTCTTGGCGGCGGTCAGCTCGGCCTTGGCGGTCTCAAGCTCCGCGGCCTGGGCGGTCAGGGTCTCCACCTGGGTCTTGGCGGCGGTCAGCTCGGCCTTGACGGTCTCAAGCTCCGCGGCCTGCGCGGTCAGGGTCTCCACCTGGGTCTTGGCGGCGGTCAGCTCGGCCTTGGCGGTCTCCAGCTCCGCGGCCTTCTCGGTCAGGGTCTCCACCTGGGTCTTGGCGGTGGTCAGCTCGGTCTTGGCGGCCTCCAGCTCAGCGGAAAGGCCCTCCACGCCCGCCAGCTCGGTGGTCAGCTCCTCCACCCTGGTCTTGGCGGCGGCCAGATCGGTGGTGGCGGTGGTCAGCTCGGTGCCGGCGGTCTCCAGCTGGGTGGTCAGATCGGCGACAGAGGCCTGCGCGGTCTCAAGCTCGGTCTTGGCGGCGGCCAGATCGGCCTCGGCGGTCTCCAGCTTGCCCTCGGCCTTGGAAAGGTTCTTTTCCAGCTCGGCCTTTTCCTCGGTAATGGTGTTCAGCTGACGGGTCAGCTGCTCGTTGTCGTGGCCGCCCTTGTAGGTGCTGGTCACGGCCCAGATGCCCAGGCACGCCACGGCCAGGGCCAGTATGGTGATCCAAACCTTGCTCGAAGTATTCATGTTTTCTTCCTCCTGTCGATGGACTACCGGTCATTATATCATATTTTCCCGCTGATTGCAAACAAAGATTCCGCAAAAAAGGATCGTCACTGCCCGTCGTCCCCCGGCAGGGCACGAAGCAGCCGCTCCAGAAGCGCCGGAAACGCCGCCTTCATGGAGCGTCTCAGCATCCGCCCCGCCTGCATCAGGGCCGCCCTTTCCTCCGGATTCATGTCTCCCGCCGCCCGCAGTATGGCCATCACGCTCCGCATGTCCGTCAGATCCCGGAACGTCTTGCCCTGGGCCGCCGCCAGCGCCTGGTACACCGCGTCGATGGTCAGCTGCCTCTGCCTGGGCGCCAGGGAATACAGCCAGTTTTTCATGGTGTCGTCCATAAACACACTGCTGTTGGTGCGGTCCGCCAGGGCCTTGAAATGTCCCTCTTCGATCTGCCAGCGGTACAGGTTGTGCTGCCGTATGCCCATGCCCTGGCTCTCCACCACCGTGAAATCCTCCTCGTGCTCCAGAAGCATCCCCACGATGGAGGACTGGGGCAGATAGGTGTGGAGCTTTCCCACCATCCTCTGGTAGGGCTCGGTCATGGTCACGGCCCGGGAAAA
>CADAGW010000103.1 GCA_902787475.1 uncultured Eubacteriales bacterium | reverse complement strand
CAGCGTACACTGCGGGGCGGGCATGGCCGGGGCACCGCCCTGCTCCTCCTGAGCCCAGGCCGCGCCGAGGCACAGGGCCAGGGCCATCAAGAGACAAACAAGCATCCAACCGAAGCGCTTCATGATCCCGTTCTCCTTTCACGTGGGGGGAAATGTCTGTGGGTCATCTTTCTATTATTTTAATGGAATTTCCATTATATGTCAATTGGGAAGGGCAATGATTCTGGTATTTTTGTACAAAATATCGTTCTTCTTCCAAACGATGGATAGGGGCTGCGGATCGCTTCGCCGGTCTTTCAGACCTCCTCGCAACGACAGGAAAGCCCCGTTGTCACCCTGAAGAGCGAAGAGACGACGCGATCCGTTTCCCCGGTCATTCAATCATCCAGGCGCTATGAAACTGTGGGGCTTGGGACAGAAAAAGACCCGGGGGACGAATAACAGAAAGAGATTCCAGAATATGGATCGGGCGGCGGAGTGTTTCCGCCGCCCGGCTTGCTGTCTGTCGTTGACGGGGCGGGAGGGGTTGTGGTACAATACTGCCGGAAACGGAAGGGCGGCATATGGCGCGCGCCCGGGGAAAGGCGGTGGAGCCCCTTGACGGAACGGGAACGGTTTATCCGCACGTTGAAATGCGAAAAGATCGGCGGGCAGGTGCCGACCTTTGAGCTGGTGTTTTATCTGACCATGGAGGCCTTTGGGCGGGTGCACCCGGAGCACAGAAGCTATCACCAGTGGAACCAGATGAGCGCCAGAGAAAAGAGCCTGCAGATGCGGGACATGGCCGATCTGTATATACAGACCGCCCGCCGGTATGGGCACAGCGCCATATTCATACACGAAAATCCCGGCGGGTTCGAGTGCGTGCAGTGGCTGCTTGAGACCATACGGGAATTGAGCGGGGACGAGTTTTTCATCATGATGCACGGGGACGTGACCCACGCCATACCCGACGGGGGCCACATGATGGATTTTTCCGTGCGCATGTATGAGGAGCCGGAGTCCCTGAAGGCGGAGTCGGAAAGAAACATCGCCGCGTCCACACGCCTGGCCGAGCAGATCGACAAGGCCGGGCATCTATTGGACGGGTTCGCCCTGTGCTCTGACTACTGCTTTAACACCAATCCCTTTTTTACCGGGGACATGTTTGACGAGTTCATTGGGCCGTACTTAAAGCGCATCATAGACGTGTATCACAGTATGGGCTATTACTGCATCAAGCACACCGATGGGAACGTGATGCCCATACTGCGCAAAATGGCGGACTGCGGGCCGGACGCCATCCATTCGCTGGATCCCCAGGGGGGCGTGTCTTTGACGGAGGCCAGGCGGATCGTGGGAGAGAACATATGCCTGATCGGCAACGTGAACTGCGGACTGCTTCAGACCGGCAGCGACGAGGAGTGCCGGCGGGACGTGCTCAGGTCCCTTCGGGAGGGCATGGCCTCCGGCGGCGGGTACGTGTTTTCCACCTCCAACTGCGCCTATACGGGACTGCCGCTGAGCCGGTATGAGATGATGATCGACCTGTGGCGGCAGTACGGGCGGTACGGCGGCACGCCGACGCCCAGGTAGGGAGGAGGCCATGATATGATTTCGGAATACGCCAGGAGGGTGCTGAACGACCCGGAACGGATCAGGAGGCGGGACATATGGTTTGACCGCATGGCGGACGTGTTCGATTCAAGGCCCAACGAGTATAACGACAGGTACCTGTTTACCATCGGGGGCAGGACCTGGACGCCGCCGGGCGGGTTCAAGGAAACAGAGACGCTGACCCCCCGGGACATGAAATGGGTATGGGACAGTTTGGTGGACTCTCTGCCCCGTCTGGGAAAAGAGAGCTGGAACCGGCGGCTCGATTATTTCAGGGACATGACGGCGGCCAGCCGGGCGGTGGACACCCGGGACGGGACCCGGATCGAGGTGCGGCCCCTGGTGTACACCCAGCCGGAAAGGTGGATGGAGGAGTGCCTGGAGGTCATGGCCCAGGGCGAGGAGTGCCGGGCGAACCGGTTCACGCCGGATCTGGTGGCGGTGGATCTGTATGGGGTGCACTTTATCGACAAGCTGTTCGGGGCCAACGTGTATTTCAAGGACGGGCAGTGGAACGCGGAATACCTGCGCACGCCGGTGGGAGAGCTGGAATTTCCCGATCTGGCCAGGAGCGGGCCCTGGTCGCTGGTGAAGCGGGCGGCTGACGCGTTTTTGGAGGCGGGGGTGAAGGCGCCGCTGTTCGCCATGCCTACCCTGTCCAGCCCCCTCAACATACTGGTCAACCTGTACGGCCAGGAGGGGCTGCTGGCCATGATAGAGGACCAGGAGGCGGCCAGGCACGACCTGAAGGTCATAAACGACCTGATACGGGCCCTGCACCGGTGGTTCCGGGAGCACATCCCCACACAGCAGCTTCAGTGCGTGGCCTCCGACGGGCGGGCCCAGCCGCCGGGGGCGGGGCAGCTGTGCGGCTGCACCACCCAGCTGCTGTCCGGGGAGATGTACAGGGAGTTCATCATGCCCCTGGACGACGCCCTGCTGGGGGATTACAGCCGGGGCGGAATGATCCATTTGTGCGGCACCCACACCCAGCACATTCCCGCGTTCCGGGACATGAAGCATCTGCGGGCTCTGCAGGTCAACGACCGGGCCAGCTGGGATCTGGAGGCGTATCTGAAGGGATTGCGGGACGACCAGGTGGTGTATGTGTGTCCCTGCCCGGAGATGCCGGTGGAGAAGATACTGGAGGTGTCCGGCGGACGGCGGGTAGTGCTGGTGGGCGCCGAGGCGCCGGAGAAAAAAGGGACGGCATAAGGGAACGGATTGCTTCATCGGCCTTACGGCCCGCCTCGCAGGTGATATGGGCAGGCAAGGGAAAGTCGAAGGAGGACTTCAGGCGCTTCTTTGAGGACATGCCGAAGGCGGTCGTTGTTTATGACCGCTATCACATGCTGGCCCAGTACGGCGGGGACGCGCTCGGCGCTGTCCGTTTACAGGAAGCCAGGAAGCGCCAGAACGAGGCCAAGAGCGTCCCCGAAACCGCTGAATCGCCGGCCGATCCGGATCAGAAGCGCCGAATCGCTGCCGCGGCGTCAGTCGCTTCCGTTCCCGTCGGGGGCGGTGGTCCGCGGGCCGCGGTATTCCAGGCACATCATGGTCAGGTCGTCAAATTGCTCGGCGTCGCCGACAAAGGTGTCCACCGCGCGTCTGACCGCCTTCAGGATGGTCTCGGGGCTGCCGTCCGCGCCGGCGTTCAGGGAGGCCAGCGTGCGCTCCGTCCCGAACATTTCCCCGTTGGCGGCGGTCGCCTCCGGCACGCCGTCCGTGTAGACGAAGAGCTTGTCGCCGGGGAAAATCTGAAGCTCATACGCCCTGTAACGGGCCTCCTTCAATCCGCCAAGCACAAAACCGTGCCTGTCCTTGTAGAGCTCGAAGCGGCCGCCGCGCCTCCGGAGCATCGGGAATTCGTGTCCCGCGTTGGCTGCCGTCAGCTTTCCGGTGGAGATTTCCAGGATGCCAAGCCAGACGGTAACGAACATTTCGGCCTGGTTGTTGTCGCACAGCGTCTCGTTCGTCTTGCGCAGGATCTCGGCGGGTTCGTGCACCTGCCGGGCGGAATCCTCGATGATGCGCTTGGAAAACATCATGAACATCGCGCCGGGAATGCCCTTGCCGCTGACGTCGGCGATGACCAGGCACAGATGATCCTCGTCGAGGAAGAAGAAGTCGTAGAAGTCCCCGCCCACGTCCCGCGCGGGATCCATGGACGCGAACAGCTCGATCTCGCCCCGGTCCGGGAAGGGCGGGAAAATGTGCGGCATCATACTTTCCTGGATCTGCCGCGCCGTGCTCAGCTCCCGGAGGATCAGCTCCTGCTCCCTGCGCTTGTTTTCCAGTTCCATCCGATCCCGCTCCATCTGGCGGATCGTCTCCATCTGCCGGCGCAGGGCCAGGCTGGTGCGGTTGATCTCCCCCTGCATTTTTCTGAATTCATCGATGGAGGTGGGGACGAAGCCCGTGGACTCCAGGTCTCCCTGCCCCATGCGCACGATCCCGTTCATCAGCGAATCGAACTGGCGCATGAACCGCTTGAGCCACAGCCGGTAGATGGTCAGCGCGATCAGGAACACCACCCCGGCTATGAGCACGATCGCGCGGCGCACCCGGCGGACCACCTGCTCGTAGTTCTCCATGGAGATCTCCCGCACCACCGTCCAGGCGGGGGAGGTCATCGCCATGGAAAACGAGCAGACCGGTCGGCCATTGTCATCGTAGAATATCTTTCCGCTGTTGCTCTCGCCGATCAGTCGCTGGGGGTTTACGCATGCCTCCTGCCCAGTGTGGTAGATCTCCGTCTGATCTGCCGTGAAGAGATACCAGCTGCTCTGCCCGTCCTGCAGGGCGGCAAACAGGCCCTCAAATATGGACTCGTCCATCAGGAGCATGGCGTAGCACTCGCCGTAGCTGACGTTGACGGACTTCCAGGCGGCGATCATCAATATACTGGGCGTCTTTTCGTCCTCAAAACCGTAGATGCTTTCGCCGGAGATCGGCCCGGCCCAGACTGTCTGCCCCAGGGGCGCACCCAGGATCTGCGCCTTCACGGCCTCTGGAAGCGGATTGTCCTTCGGGTCGTCGAGGAAGAAATTGGCTCCCGGCAGCACCCCAAACAGACTGCCGTCACTGCGCATGAACAGCAGCCCGAATATCCCGTCGTGGCGTATGACCTCCGCCCGCAGGTAATCCCGGCAGTCGATCCGCCCGTGCACCAGCGCCGCGTCCGAGGCGAACTGGAGCCGCGCGTAAGACGCCACGCGCTCATCCGCGATAATGCTGCGCACTTCGCTGATGGAATTGTTGATCAGCGGGGGAATGGTGTGGGACACCGTGTCGAAGCCGACGGCGTTCACCTCGTTTTCCTGCTGGAGGATCATGCCGATGAAGGCGCGGGAGAACATCGCGGTCAGCAGTATGACCACGAAAAGCGTCATGGCGATCACCGGCAGCAGCATACGAACCCGAAGCGAGGTCAGCTTGTGCTTCATGGCAGTCATTCCTCCGTCATGGAAATCTGTCGTACTGTTCCGGCGTATAGGGTTCAATGCCGTTTGAGATCTGCGCTTCACGGACCAGGGGTACGATCACCTCCGCCGCGGCGTTCCACTGCTTTCGGTAGGCCTCAAAGACCTCCGGCTCGCCCAGCTCTGTAAGCCTGCGGATCGTCTCGTCCCGGAGGGCGTTCCATGCCTCGTCTGATTCCGCCAGGGACAGGTCCACCCAGACGTCGTTCAGTATGGCGTCCGCTCCTGAGAGGATGTGGAGCTGCTCCCGGGTCAGGCCGCTCATGCAGGAGGTAATGGCCTCGCCGCAGTCGTTGCGGAAGTCCAGTCCCCCGGCCTTGTAGAAGGCGTCCGTGGGCAGCTCCACGCCGTAGTGTTCGCAGATGTCCTTGGAGATGTTGCTGGTCATGGTGGCCGCCGCGTATTCCCGGGAGATGGTGACGAAATCCAGCGGATAGCCGTCGGGATGGATCACATTGTTCCTGAGCAGCGGCCAGGCCCATTGCAGGTAGCCGTAGCTGCCCCAGCGGACGTAATAGTTGTCCTCCTGCGCAGTGCCCTGCCTGAAGGCGTCCAGCTGCGCCTGGCCATATTCGGTCATCCGGGGCGCGCCGGCCTCATCGTATTCCCAGGTCACGCCCTGCCGGCCCATGATCGCCTCCCGCAGGAAATAGGGGTCGCTCATGTAGTCGAACAGTCGAAGCGCCGCCTCCTTATGCGGACTGTTGGCGGATATGAACCACATGTAGGCGGATCCGTTGCCCAGCAGCTGATAGACGTTGGTGTAGAGATTGGTGGCGGCGGTGGGCACCAGGCCGTAGCCGCAGAGGGTGTCAGGGTCCTCTTTGACCCTGGCGTCGTACAAGGCCGGGGAGCTGTTCTGCAGGCCGAGGTACTGGCCCCTGGCGCATTTGCTCTGATGCTGCTCCTCGGTCTGGGTGAGGCACTCCATGTCGAAGGAGCCGTCCGCCTTCCCGGCGCGGTACAGCTTGTTGATCCAGGCCGTGGATGCCCACCACATGGAATGCTCCGTGTCTGTGTAGCCGTCGAACACCTCGTTGGTGAATATGTTGTTCTGATACTTGTAGGCCGCCCAGTAGTCGAGGCTGAGCTCGGCGCGGAAGGCGGTGGTGTAGCCGGAGAAATTGTGGGTGCCGAACAGGTAGGTGGGGTAGCCTTCCTCGGTGACGGGGTGGTTTGCGTGCATCTGCCGGAGCACGTTCAGGTAGTCGTCCTCGTTGTGGATGGGCGGGTAGCCCAGCTCCTTGTAGTAATCCCAGCGGACCACGTAGCCCCGGTTGGCGGGGCCGTTGCTGTAGCCGACGCCGTTGAAGCCGATCTTCTGGGGAAAGAAGTAGAAGCCGTCTCCCTCGCTGAGCAGCTGCTTGAACACGTCGTAGGCCAGCCGGGTCTCGCCCCTGAGGAAATTGGGGGCGTATTCCTCCAGATACGGGTCGACGTTCAGCGCCACGCCGTTGTCCAGGATGGTGGCGAGGTTGTTGTTGGTGGCGACGATGTCCGGCAGGTCGCCGCTGGCCAGCCCCGCGGCATAGGCCTCCGGCGACAGATAGACGAACCGGATCTCCACGCCCAGCTGATCCTCCAGATACTGCCACACGCCCAGCTGATTCTCCCCGTCGATGCGGTTGGAGGAGCGGTCCTGCACATCCCCGATCGTCAGGACAGGGCGATCCTCGCCGAGGGCGGGGCCCGCCAGCAGCAGGCTCAACGCCGTCAGCAGCGCAAGAGACAGCAGCTTTTTCAATGTGATCCATCCTTTCCCCGGCCCAGTCCAGCCGGACTGCCTTCACGTATCGGCACGCGACGATTTCAGCAAGTGAAGCCTTGCTGGGCTTTTAGCCATGACTATTCAACATGATTCTGTCCCGGTGTCAATAGCTCTCCAAAAGAGCAGCCGCCCGGATCGCACCGAACGCCTCAGATCATTGACAACCTTTTGCAATGAAGGATAAGAGGCTTGCACTTGCAAACCCCGGGGTTCGGGGCCGAAGCCCCGATGAAATAAGGGAGCCGG
>CADAGW010000102.1 GCA_902787475.1 uncultured Eubacteriales bacterium | reverse complement strand
CGGTGTAGTCCCCCACCCGCTCGTTGAGCTTGATATAGGCGTAGTCCCACTTGCTGAAATCGCCGAAGCTGTAGGTTCCGTCCGCCCTCTTAAAGGAGGTGCCGTACCAGTATCTGGTGCCGCCGGTGTAGTGGTAGAGATAATTCTTCTCCGAGCGGTAGCCGAAGTAGATCTCGATCTGGTCCGCCAGTCCCCCGTGGGTGGAGCACACCACGCAGTGAGAGGCGGTCATGACCCCGCTGGGCCCCACCATAAAGCAGGTGCACTGGGTGTTGCACCCACAGCTCTTGTGCACATACATATTCCCTATGGCGGAATAGGGATAGGCCGCGGGGTTGGATATGGTCACCCGGTCGTCCGTGTCGAACACGGTCTTTTCCAGGTTCTCCGGGGCGTAGGGCGCAAGGGGCGTTGGCGCCACGGTGGGATCGGGCACTGCCCGGCTCTCATCCTCCCCGTAGTACTCCTCCATGGACATCTCCATGGCCGGCACGGCGGCATCCTCCTCCGCCCGGGCCGCGGACAGGCCGCCGAAGATCAGGACAAGGCCCAGAAGCAGGGCGATCAATCGGATCATGGACATGGTTTTCTCCTCCTTAATACTGCCAAATACCCGTTCAGGCGGTTCCGCTTCCAAACGATGTGTCGGGACTGCGGATTGCTTGGTTGCTCTTTTACCGCCTCGCCATGACAGAAAGCTCCGTTGTCATGGCGAGGAGCCCCGCCATGACAGGAACGGCCACATATACGCCCTCTGTGTCACAGCGAGGAGCGAAGCGACGATGCAATCCGTTCTTCTGCCGATCCGCCTTTCACACGCGGAACCTCATCAGTCGTATATCCCGTTCTCCCGCATTTCGCTGAGCAGTCCCCCGGTGATGCGGCGCACGTAATTCTCCTCCACGGTCTCGTTGTAGCTGGTCCATATGCACAGGGCGTAATAGTCGTCGTCGAACACCGGAGACCCGCTGTTTCCCGGCAGGGCGTCGGCGGTGATGCGGAGCCGCAGGTCGGAATTGGCGGTGGTGCTCATAAGCCGACCCCAGTTGGTTTTCAGCTCCTCCCGCCGGTATCCCGCCAGCTCAAACCAGGAATCCACGTCGCTGTCCTTGGCGGCCCGGGTGCCGAACCATCCGGTGTAGTCCCCCACCCGCTCCTGGAGCTTGATATAGGCGTAGTCCCATATCTCGTGCTTGTAGTTGTAGCTGTAGGTGCCGTCGTCGTTGCGGAAGGTGGTGCCGTACCAGTACCGGGTGCCGTTGGTATAGTGATACAGATAATTCTTGGCGTTCCGGTAGCCAAAGTATATGTCCATCCTGTCCGCGGTGCCCCCGTGATTCGGGCACACCAGGCAGTGGGCGGCGGTCATGGCCCCGGTGGGCGACACCATAAAGCAGGTGGCCTGCCAGTCGCACCCGCAGGTGGCGTGCACCATCATATACCCTATGGCGGAGTAGGGATAGGCGGAGGTGTCGTATATGGTGATCCGGTCGTCCGAGCCGATGATCACCTTGTCCATGCCCTCCGGCGTATAGGGCTCCATGCCCTCTCCCGTCTCCGGGGCGGGGTCGTGGTCGGCGTAGTATTCCTCCATGGACATGTCCATGCCCGGCACCGCCTCCCCTCCCTCGGCCAGGGCCAGGGGGCAGACGAGCAGCAAAAAGAGAACCAGCGACAGAATACGGGTCATAGGGATGCCTCCTTTCATTCTTCAGACAGTATATACGGCTCGGGCAGTTCAAAGGTCACTGTGTCCGTCCCGGGGTAGCCAAGGCCCCTTTCCTCGTCGATCTCATACAGCCGCAGGGTGATCTCCCTCACCGGCGCGCGCACGTATTCCGCGTCGATGCCCACCGTCACGGCGGTCCTTTCCCCCGGCGGCAGAGTCACGCCCTCGTCCCCGAAGGGACGGCCCGCGGCCAGTCCCATGGCGGTGGCTTTGCCCACGCCGTTCAGCCACATGGCGCTGGCCCCCACCGTCACCGGGGTATCCCGCAGGCTCGTCATGCGCATCACGGCATCCAGGTTCATAAACCCCGGCACGCCCCGGGGCTCCAGGTACAGCAGCGCCAGCTCCAGCCCGTTCCACTCCGCCCGGGCGATGGGCGGCGTCACCGGCGGCAAGATCCCCTCCGGCAGCGGCGCTGGCGCAGTGACCCTCTCCCTGAACAGCTCCTCCTCCGCCTCGTTCTGTCCGGTCAGGGTGAGAGATATATTCGTCACGTCCTCCATCTGCACAGCTCTCAGCGCCCAAAGGGAAATGCCGTGATACTGCTCTTTCGTTTCCCCGGCGTCCAGCGTGACCCTGTACCGCTTTCCCGGCCCGGCGCAGACCTCATCCACATACAGGTCGTGACCCCGCAATGTCAGCGTCTCCCCCGTTTTGTTCTCGTGGCGGACGAGAAAGAACAGCCCCTCCTCGTCCTCGTCCCACAGGCAGTCCAAAATCGTCGCCCGGTAATACTCATTGTCCACTACCGTCATTTCCTCCGCCCGGGCCAAAGCCGCCCAGAGCAGGAGGACGCACAGAACGCATACGCCCCTTCTCACGGCTCATCCCCCTCTCCCGGCACGGCAAACTCGATCCAGTCCCGGCTGGCCGCGCGCTCATTTTCATCCGGCGTCTCCATGAAAAAGCCCACGCTCTCCACAGGGCACCTGATCATGTCCATGTCCCTGTTCAGCTCCATATATCCCACGCAGTCCCCCGGCATCTCCCACCATCTCTCGATAGAGCCGAGCCCCACCGGGCTGAATTGGTCAAAATCGCCGAAGCCGTTTACATACAGCGCGTCGGTGCCGAAGGATACGGGCTCCTTTCCGCGGTTGGTCAGGCGGAACTGGAAGCGGACCTGGGGATAGTAGACCTCCGGGTCGTCCCTCACCACGCCGATCAGGTCGATGTCCAGATCCCCCCAGGAGGCGGAGGAGATCACCTCGTCCTGGAGGCGGAGGAGATCACCTCGTCCTCTATGGGCTCGTAAAACGCCCGCATGTCCAGCCGCATGGGCACTTGGGCCTCCACCCGGGTCAGCTCCGCGTCTTCCCCGTCGGTGATGGAGAGCGTACAGTATATGGTGTCGATCACCGACACCCGCAGGGGCCGTATCTCCTTGGGCTCTATGGGCTTTTGAAACGTCATGGTCGCCCCGGGCGCCAGCTCAAACCAGGGATAGTAGGAATTCCATCCTCACGTTCACGCACTTGACCTTGATGGTCTGATCGGTATGGTTCACGGCGGTAAAATACTGCACCACCCCGTCGTCCATGCTCATCACCGCCTCCGCCCTGTCCAGTGTCAGCGTGCAGTATTCGTTGTCGATCAGGGTCAGGTCCCTGGCCACCGTCTGGCGGGTGGGGTTGTCCATGGCAAACAGCGGCGTGCAGGTCACGTGGTTCTGAAGGTCGGTAAGCTCCAGATAGGCGAATCGGTCCTTCCCGTCCTGCAGGGGCACGAACCGGGGCACCAGCCCCGACAGATCTCCCCCCACGTACTCCTTTTCTATGGAATACCCGGTCAGCCGGGTGGTGCTCTCCCAGTCCCAGAAGGGCAGCATATCGCCGTCCTCATCATACTCCATGTTCCGAAGCCGGCTCAAAAGCTCGATCCGGTCCCACTCCGACAGGTCGATGTCGCTTCTGCCCGACTGGGTCTCGTCCCCGCCCAGCCGCAGGCACCGGGCCAGGGCCCAACCCCCGTCCCCGTCCGACACGTAATACAGATACGCCGCCTGGGAGTCGAAGTCGTCGTTCAGTATGCCGCCCTTAAACACCACCGCCCGGATCCCAAGACCCCCGTCCTCCAGCAGGTTATAGGTAAGGGCCCCGCTCATCGTCTCCCCGTCCCCGTTTTCCACGATCAGGCAGTCCCCATTGTAGCTGGCGGCCACCAGGCCAGAGGGCGACACGGACACGTCATTTGAGGAATAGACGAAATAGTAGTTCTCCATGGACACGCCCAGATCCACCCGCCCCAGCACCATGAGCCGTGCCGAGGCCAGCTGATCCATCTGCTCCGGCGTCAGCTGCAGTGTGAATATCGCCCTCTGCCCGCTCTGGCCGCCGGTCATGCTCTGCCCGCTCCAGTCCGCCAGGGAGTCGCTGAGCCATATCCCCGTGAACTGATCCAGGTACTTCGCGTACCCCTCCGAGAATGTGGACGCGCCGTACAGGCTCCCCCAGGGGGACACATAGCGGCTCTTGTTGTAGAAGGGATAGTACAGGCTCATGCCGTTCAAAAACGGCGTGTTGGACCCGTTGTATATCACCGCCCGGTCCAGGGCCTCCATCAGGTCCGAGCACTCCGTCCCGGCGCTTTGAAGCACCTCCAGCATATCCTTCAGGTCGATCAGGTCATAGCTCACCGGCGCGGCGCATGCCACGCTCTTGGTGTCCACCCGTCCCCGGGCCATGGCGGTGTAGGCGTCCCGGTTCAGCTCGATGGAGCCGAAAAACTCCGACATCTCCCGGGCCAGATCGTCCATCTTCGTCAGATCCACCGCCGACAGCGTGGCCGGGGCCAGGCTCTTCTGACTCGCCTCCATAAAACCGTCCACCACCCGGCGGCACAATTCCTCGCCAGAGAGGCCCGCGGCGTCCCGCAAAAAGGCATAGTTCCACCCGTCCCCGCTCTCCAGCTCCTGGGAGGCGATCATGTACCGGGCGAAGGGCGTCACCGCCCAGGCTGTCTCCGCGCAGGCCATAAGGCAGGCGTCAAACCCCACCAGCAAAAGAGGCTCCTGCGCCGCCGGCGTGCGGGAGAGCGCCTCCGACAGCTCGGACAGGGTCAGCCCGTCCATGCCCCCGTCGGCGGTATGCAGCTGGTCAAAGCACACCCCCAGCACCGGCCCCGCGCCGTGATCCCACAGTATCAGCGCCCGCTCCCGGGCCGGATACAGCTCCCAGGCCTCGTTGACGAAGGATGCCAGCGTCTGGGCCTCCCCCATGTTCGCCAGGGGATGGGCGGACACCTTCTCGATCCCCCGCCCCGTGACCCGGTACAGGGACGTCTCTTCCTCGTCCACGTCCAGCCGCCACTTCTCACTGCCGGACAACAGCGCCGCCACCTCCACCGACCCGTCCTTCGGCAGGGCGGCCATGATCTCCTCCAGATCCCTGGACGCCGCTCCCCCCTCCGTCTCCAGATCGCTGCCGGTCATATACAGCATGATGAGGAGCTCCGGCTCCTCCTCCCCCCTGGCCGGAAGGGAGCAGAGCAGGATCAGCGCGGCCAATACGGCAAGAATGCGTTTCATAATCCCTCCGTCATTCAGACATCAAGCGGAAGTAGTGAAGCCGTATATCCCCCCGGGACACCAGCCTGAGGGAATGATCCCCCGCCTCCATGGACAGAGGCGCGCATCCCACGCCGTACTGGCTGAAATCCCCGCCTGATAAATAGCTTTTCGCCTTATGGAGCACGCCCAGCAGCCTGTCCCCTTCCCATACTTCCAGCTCCACGTCCTTTTCCGACACGGCGTTTATGGCCAGTATGGGATCCTTGGGCACCCTATGGATGTTGGGAAACTCCACACAGCTTCCCTTTTCCATCACCACGTCGAACCCGCCGAATATGTTCTCCCGCTTCGTCACCCTCTCTCCCCGCGTATACCACGCGGCGTCGATCCGGCTCCACGTCCCGTCGTACTGCCCCACGCCGTATTCCCGGATCAGCTGATCCGCCTGCATGGAGCCGTCCTTCCTGAAGTGGATATAGCAAAGCCCTGTGGCCCGGCGCATCTTTTCCGCCGTCTCGTCCACCGTAAAGGCCTTGAACCACTGCCCGTGCCACTGGAAGAACGACCCGTGATCCTGGCTCATGCCCAGATTTCCCCTCGTGGTGTAGGGCCCGTAGGGGTTGTCCGCCGTGGCGTAATAGGACGCCCAGGACAGATAATATATCCCGTTGTGCTTATGAAGAAAGGGCTTGTCGTCCGCGGGGTCGTCCAGTATGATCTTTCTCGGCGTCTCGGCCAGGGAGATCATGTCCTCCCCCAGCCGAGCGATATAATAGCTGTCGCCCCCGGCCCATATCGGCGTGCCAAAGAGGATATAGCTCTCCCCGTCGTCGTCCGTAAACACCGCGGGGTCATAGGATCTGGTGGGCGTCAGCCCCTCAGGCAGCAGCGGCCGCCCCAAACACTCGGAAAATCCCTTCCCCGGGTCGCCTGACGAGAGCACATAGGTCTCCTTGATGCAGTTCGACACATAAAGATAGTACCGCCCGTTTTTCTCCGCCGCGTCCACCGCCCAGCACTGATCGGAGGCCCCCATGCAGAAATCCTCGGGCCTCACCGTGCTCTCGTGGGTCCAGCTCACCAGATCGGGGCTTGACCATATGTGCCAGTCGTACATGTCGAACATGTGGCTTCCAGCCGGCGCGTCGTGGGAGGCGTAGAGATACGCCCGGTCTTTGAATATATGCACATGGGGATCGCACACGCCCATTTTGGATATGATGGGATTTTTTTGAGATGTGATGGTCAAGTCCGTCCCCTCCTTATACCGTTCTTCAAAACGACTGATTGGGGTTACGGATTGCTTCGTCGGTCTGAAAGACCTCCTCGCAATGACAAAAAGGCCCCCTTGTCATCGCGAGGAACGAAGTGACGAAGCAATCCGTTCCCCGATCACTCAATGATCCGGATGTGAAATCGTATCGGCGAATGGTTTGGCATCATTATACCAGCCCTCCCCATTTTTTTCAATGCTCCCCGCCCCAAAAAGGCCAAAAAAATACGGGAAGGCACTGCCTTCCCGCGCGCTGCACGAAGGGAAACGGATTATTGGGCGATGGGCTCGGCCACCAGGAAGCACATATCGTTGAGCTCGCCGGATTCCTCATCGAAGAAATTGTAGAATGTGAAATTGTAGAGGAACCGCTCGGCGGGATACACGCCGTAGCCGTCCTGGTTGTGATCGGTGGTGTCGTAGGGATCCGCCACGATGATCACGTCGTCCTGCTCGGTCTCGGTGCCCATATCGTCGTAGCCGATGATGACCTGCCAGTGTCCGCCCCAATCGTTCCAGCCGATCATGATGGGGTTTCCGCCCGCCAGGGTCTCCCGAATGTAGTCGAAGGTGAACACGCTGTACACGTCCTCGCCCGCGTCGATGGCGCTGTAGCATTCAAAGCCGCCCACGCCGTTAAACATATCCACCATCTGGGACAGGCTGGTGGCTCCGGGGGTCGCGCCTCCGGTGCGAAGCTCGGCCAGAGACGCCTCGGTGTATTCGCCCCTGAGTCCGTACCACTCCAGCACCATCATGGCGCTGGCCACGCCGCAGCTCCACTCGCTGGACTGCTGCATGGTCTTAAAGTGGGAGAGGATGGTAAGCGTATCGGTGGACTCCATGTTGTAGAAGTCCAGGTGGTTAAAGTAGGGCGTGTCGGGATGATCGCCCAGCCGCTCCACGCTGTCCGCGCCGTCCTCTTCGCTCAGGTCGACGCCGTCGTCGAACTTCATTTCGTCGGTGTAATTGCCCTCGGCCATGGCCAGGGAGAAGGAAAGGGTCATCATGATCACAAGCAACCATACAACAAGTTTTTTCATTGTACTACCTCCTGAAAATAGACAACTTCAAAATTTATTGTACTTGCCGCTACCATACGAGTCTATATAGTTCTGGGCCCAATGAGATGGAACTTGCTCCTTTTAATGCTCTTTTGCGCAAGTACGAGGTCCTTTTGTCCCCTCCTTTCGTGCAGCCGGGGTTCATTATACCGTAAACGCCCCGGCAGAATAAGCAAAGAGGGGTAAAAATTCTGGTCGTTTTGATGCGCGGCGGGCCTTGACGGAAAGGATCACCCAAAGTATAATAGGGCCAGAGATCAGAGGGCGGGAGGAAAGAGCATGTATACGGTAGCGGTTCCGGTGACCAACTGGTACAAGGACAGGGAAATGGACTGTGAGGAAACTCTTCGCCAGATCCGGCGGGTGGGGGCCGCCCGGGTGTGGCTGTGCTGCGCCCGGGGCATCGAAAAGGCGGAGGTGCTCTCCGCCCAGATCGAGACCCTCAAAGAGCACATCGCCTATTTTGAAAACGCAGGCCTTGAGGTGGGCGTGTGGATCAGCTCCCTGGGCCACGGCGGCGCGCTGTCCCACGAGGACCCGGAGGTGCTGGGCCGCACCGACAAATACGTCCGCCTGGTGGGCATGAACGGCACCACCTGCGGCGACACCTTCTGCCCCAGCGGCGAGGCCTTCAGCCGCGATTACGTGGACTGGGTGGGCCGCCTGGCCGCCACGGGCGTCAAGATCATCATGATGGACGACGACTACCGGCTCTGCGTCCGCTCCACCGGCAACGGCTGCTGCTGCGACTTCCACATGAAGGAGTACCGCCGCCGCCTGGGTGAGGACGTAAAGAGAGAAGACCTTGAAAAGCTGATCCTCCGGGGCGGCCCCAGCCGATATCGGGACGTATGGCTGGACATGGGCCGGGACGCCCTCATCGACCTGGCCAAAAAGCTCCGGGCCAGGGTGGATGAGGTCAACCCCAACGTGCGCCTTGGCATGGCCACGGTACTCTCCACCTGGGACGTGGACGGCGTGGACGCGGTGGAATTGGCCCGCACCCTTGCCGGCCACACCAAACCCTTTCTCCGCTTCAGCGGCGCTCCTTACTGGTGCGCCAGCGGCTTCCAGAACGCCCGCCCCGGCTATGTGATAGAGGTCACCCGCATGGAGCTGGCCTGGTGCAGGGACACGGGCGTGGAGGTGTTCTCCGAGGGGGATGTATATCCCCGTCCCCGCTTCAACTGCCCCGCCAGCTACCTGGAGGTGTTCGACCAGGCCCTCCGCTGCGACGCGGAGTCAGGCGGCATACTCAAATACGTCATGGACTACACCTCCTCCACCCGCTTTGAGACCGGCTACGCCGACGCCGCGGTGCGCAACGAGCCCATCTATCGGTGGATCCAGGAGAACATGACCGGCAGGCAGGCCGCCGGCGTGGGCGTCCTCACCCCCGCCCATCGACTCAAGGGCGCCTCCCTCCCCGCCGACACCAGCCAGGGCGAGATCATCAGCCGCTTCTTCTACTCCGCCGCCGCCTGGATGCTCTGCGACGCCTCCCTGCCCATATCCTACGAGGGCAGGGGCCCCTACATGGTGTGCGACGAGGACGGCCGGTTCGTCACCGACGACCAGCTCAGGGAAGGCTGCGCCATAGACATAAAGGCCGCCCAGTACCTGATGGAGCGCGGCATAGACGTAGGCATACAGGAATTGGGCCCGGAGACGGACCTGGGCGGCGCGGAATATTTCCCGGACTACGACGAGCACGTGGCCGTCACCGGCATCAAGCGGGCCCGCCGCCTCACCCTTACGCCCGGCGCCGTCGTCCTCTCCCGCATAGGCGACACCCCCGTGTGCTTCCGCTTCGAAAACGCCAAGGGCCAGCGGTTCCTGGTCTACGCTTTCGACGCCTTCGCCTCCCGCCTGGGCTGGAGCGCCACCCGCTCCTACTGCCGCCAAGCCCAGCTGGCGGAGGGCCTTGCTTGGGCCGGACGGCGGCCCCTGGCGGCGGTGTGCCCCGGCCACCCCGACCTCTACATCCAGGCCCGCAAGGGCGTGGGCGAAATGTCCCTGGGCCTGTGGAACATGTCCCCCGACCCCATCGTAAACCCCGTGGTCACCCTGGACGCCTGCTACCAAAAAGCCGACTGCTTCCGCTGCTCTGCAGTCTTACACTGCGACCAGCTCCAGATCCAAGGCGAGATCCCCCCCTTCTCCTTCATCGGCGTCACCCTGTCGTAACACCGCTCATCTAACCCATAAACCGGAATCACGGATTGCTTCGCCGCTCCCCACTCTCCCAACACCCCCATCGTCATAGCGG